>QEXZ01000029.1 GCA_003160755.1 Methanomicrobiales archaeon | reverse complement strand
ACTTCGCTTTTCCTTAGCTCTTCGTCTCGGGCATTCATCGCGCTTCACGCCTCAGCTCCCTTGCTATTACCATTCGCTGTATCTCTGACGTTCCAACGACAATGCTAAGTATTTTTGCGTCTCTGAAATACCTTTCCGCAGGACATCTCTTCGTGCAGCCGTATCCACCATGTATTTGCACTGCGTTCGTAGCAGCCCTAAGCGCAACTTCAGAGGCGTAAAGTTTCGCCATTGATGCTTCTTTCGTTATTCGCTCGCCCTTACCTTTATCCACAAGATAAGCCGCCTTGTAGGTAAGCAATCTCGCTGCTTCTAACTCCACTGCCATATCAGCGAGCATAAATTGCACCGGCGGGAAATTGATGATGGGCTGAGAGAACTGTTTTCGCTCGTTTGCATACTTCTTTGAGGCGTCTAAGCAAGCCTGAGTGATACCGACACCTATGCTGCCTATTCCTATTCTATCCCTATCCAGCGTAGCCATCGCTATCTTGAATCCCTCTCCCTCGCCGCCCAGCCTGTTCTCTTCGGGAATTCTACAATCTTTGAATTCCAGCCCTCCAACAACACAACCTCGCATGCCCATTATATCTTCGAAGTTAGCGAACGAGAACCCCTCTGTACCTTTTTCTACGATAAAAGCACTCATCCCGTCCCTCTTTTTGCTCTTGTCCGTGTATGCTAAAATCACGTAGAGGTCTGCAACGGCGGCATTCGTGATTAGCGCTTTTCTTCCATTCAGCACGTATTCACCGCCTTGCTTAACCGCGGTTGTTTCGATAGAAGCGGGGTCTGACCCTGCAGAAGGTTCGGTTAAAGCAAAAGCACCGGATTTCTCGCCTGAGCACAGAGGTCGGAGGTATTTCTCCTTCTGCTCCTCTGAACCCGCGTAGTAGATGGGAAAAGAGCTGATAAGTCCCGCAGCACTTAAGAATCCGATGCTTGCGCTTGCGCTTGAAAGCTCCTCTGACACAAGCACGTAACTCATCATAGTTGCATCCGCACCGCCGTATTTCTTCGGGAATGGTATTCCAAAAAGCTTTAGCTCTGCCATCCTCCGCGAGATGTCCCGCGGTATCTTCCCTTTTCTGTCTATTTCTGCTGCCCGTGGTAACACCTCGTCCACGGCAAACTGCCGGGCTATGCGCCGAAACGCCTCTTCCTCTTCTTTTAACTCAAATTCCATTTCCTTCTCCACAAACTTAACTTTCTTTTAAAAAGAAAGCTTTACCAAAGAAATTATTTTTCTTTTAGCACAGGTTTTCTTTTTTCTAAAAAGAAAAAGTGTAAAGAAAGCTTTACCAAAGAAAGTATTTTTCTTTTATCAAAAAAAAATAAATAAAAAGTTAGCGAGTGTGGTGTGGGTTGTCAGGTGTGAGCATCTTTAACCCTAGCACCTCAAACCTAAAAAGAGGGGGCAAGCAAAACGAAAAAACCTGTGGTGAACATAGGAATGGTGGGTCATGTAGACCATGGGAAGACGACCTTAGTGAAAGCCCTGTCCGGCGAGTGGACAGACAGACATAGCGAGGAGATAAAGAGGGGCATCTCTATCAGGCTTGGATATGCAGACGCCACATTCAGAAGATGTCCCGTGTGCAAGGAACCAGATTGTTACACCGTAGAAGAAACATGCAAGCATTGCGGGTCAGAGACCAAAGAGCTGCGGACCGTATCGTTCGTCGATTCACCGGGGCATGAAGCGTTAATGGCGACGATGCTGAGCGGTGCTGCGATAATGGATGGTGCCGTTCTTCTTATCGCGGCGTCTGAACCGTGTCCACAGCCGCAGACAAAGGAGCATTTGATGGCTTTGAACTTAATTGGCGTAACGAAAACGGTAATTGCACAAAACAAAATAGACCTCATCTCAAGGGAGGAGGCAATAGAACATTATTTACAAATAAAGGAGTTCGTTAAAGGGACGATTGCAGAACAATCACCGATTATACCTATCTCCGCGCAGCAATCCGCTAATCTGGACGTATTAATACAGAGCTTAGAGCGAACAATACCCACGCCGACACGTGCCGCGACTAAACCTCCAATTATGCATATTGCACGTTCTTTTGATGTGAACCGACCGGGGACGCCAATAGAAAAGATGAGAGGTGGAATAATCGGCGGCTCGTTGCTTCAGGGAAAGCTAAAGCAGGGTAGTAAGATAGAGATAAGACCCGGTCGTACGGTGACAACGGGAGGCAAAGAGAAATGGCTGCCAATAGAAACGGAGGTAACGTCACTGATGGCAGGGGGTGAGCAACTAAAAGAGCTGACTCCCGGTGGACTAATAGGCGTTGGCACAAAGTTGGACCCGAGCATGACAATAGAAGATTCCTTGGTGGGGCAGTATGTAGGCATGCCTGGCTCTTTACCGCCTACTTGGGACAAACTAAGTATAAAATTTCACCTGTTGGAGCGCGTTGTTGGCGTGGCAAAAGAGGTGGAGATACCTGCGATAAAAGTAAGCGAGTGGGTAATGCTGAACATTGGAACTGCAACTACAATGGGTGAGGTGGTAAGAGTAACGAAGAGAACCATTGGTGTGAAGTTAAGCCGCCCGATATGCGCCGAAGAGGGTGCTCATGTGGCTATCGCGAGGAGGGTAGGTGCAAGATGGCATTTGATAGGCGCAGGTGCTATAATTAGCCCCCATCCGTCTTTGGAAAAAACCAAATCATAATAGGGATTAGGGACTAGTCAATAGAGACTGGGGGTGTTTTAAGCTGTTTATTAAGGCGTTCATCATCTTGCTTATTTCAATGATTTTTTGTAATTTTGAATTTGTTCCAAGTCTTGAGCGTTCGCACATCCAAGGTTGTGGGATATTGTCATTAGTGTCTCCACCTCCAAAAGAGAGCCTCTGGCGGCACTGTCGAATTTTCTAGTGAAACTGCTATATCCCCAGAATTCACCGCAGAGCACACGGAATTAGAGGTTTAGTTTATTAGCGGTTCAGCTCGTTAGCTAAAACGCCAAACCGCCAAACCGCTATCCTCTGCGCTCTCCGCGGTGATAAATCACTTGATTTTTAGACTGTGCCGCCTCTGGCTATTTGTGATTTCAACGTATACCCATAACTTTATGCACCTGCGGAATTACCATAACATGCTCTAAATAACGCCCCACGGTCGCAGAAAGTTCAAAAAGTTCCTTTACGTCTGGTACTACTATATCGGCATCGGTATCGGTATCGGCATTTTGCATCGAGGGATGAGCAGTAACGGGCTGCAACACGAACTTTATGTCGAGACCCGCGAGGTCTTTACATATCTGCTCTATTTCTCCTACTGGCGTATTTTTTACCACTACTACCTTCACTATCGTTTCTATTCCCCGGTCAACGGCAATTCGTATGCATTCGAGTTCGTTACCGTACAGGTTATCGTAATCTCGTTCTTCCACCGCTAAATGGTTTCTCAGCTTTATGTCAATCGAAGCGAAATCAAAATAATCGGCTACGGAAGCGAAACGTTTTGCGGAATTCCCGCTTGTTTCTAAAAAATTCTTTAACTGCATGCCCTTTGCCTCAGATGCTATCTCTTTTACGAACGCTGCGGAAGAGAGGGGCTCGCCACCTGTGTAGCAAATGCTGTGGAGGTCCGGAGTATAAGTGCGTAGTTCCGTTATACAATCTACGGCTGCCTTCGTAGACATTGGATTACGTATTATCTTTTTGGACTGTATCATTGAAGAGCCACCGAAAAAATCGCAAAATTTTGGGTGGGGGTCCTTCGCATAGGAAGTGTCACAATAAAAGCAACGGAGAGAACAACCTGCAAGTCGAATGAATATCTGTCTCCTGCCTGCATAGGGTCCTTCGCCCTGAAACGAGTCGAATATCTCGGTTATATAGCCTTTTAACATTTTTTTCGCTTGGATTTATGATGTAGATACATATAATAAACTTTTTTTTTGTTTTTTCTTTTAGCACAGGTTTTCTTTTTCCTAAAAAGGAAAAAGTGTTATGATGCTAAAAGAAGCTTTAAATGGTGTATTAGATGAAACCGAATTGAAAAAAGTGATAAAATCTTATGACGTTATCGGCGATGTAATCATTATAAGACTTCATCCTGATTTGAAACCCAAACGAGCGATTATCGCCGAGGCACTGCATAATATCTATCCTCGAGTAAAAACCATCGCGGCAGTTCCTCTTTATTCGCACACCGACGAGTTATACCGAACAAGAGAACTGGAAGTTATAAGGGGCGATGAGAACATGGAAACCATGCACAAGGAGAATGGCTGCATATTTAAAGTAAATCCGGAGCTTGTTTTCTTCTCCCCGCGTCTTTCATACGAACGAATGCGGGTTGCCATGAAAGTGCTGCCTGGCGAAACGATAATAAACATGTTTTCGGGTGTTGGCTGCTTCTCTATTGTGATAGCGAAGATGCAACCGCAAACGAAGATTTATTCCTTTGATGTGAACCCGTATGCGTATGAATATATGAAAGAGAATGTAGCATTGAACAAGATGGAGGGGAAGGTAATACCAATTCTCGGTGATGTGCGAGAAGAACAGAGAGAGTTGAAGTCAGAAGCGGTAGGCGCAGACCGCGTTCTCATGCCATTGCCCGAAGAAGCACGTTCTTTCTTGCCCGTAGCAATAAGGGCATTAAATTTGGATTACCGCGGGGACACAGGTTTTATACATTATTATGACGTTTCCGCATGGTCGGTAAAAGGAGCGTGTGATTTGTTTACGGCATCGGCACAGAAGGCAAAGGACATTGCCTCTTCTGCTTTTGGCGGCACATTAAGCGTAGAAATAGAAGAAATGAGGGTTGTGCGTTCTGTTGCGCCGCGAAAATATCACGTGGTTTTGGATTTGCGTGTAGTGAAAACTTCCGCCCAATAACTCGCTACCTTCTCCGTTTTATCTGCCGCTATCCCCGTATATCCCCCGGCATCAAAAACCTGCTCCCGCTGCTCAGTGGTGAATTTTTGTACGTACGCTAATATCTCGTCATCGTGCTCGATAACCTCTCGCAACGTTTTTTCCTCTTCATAAGCCTGAAAACTCTTTCTCCGCACGTATTCATGCGCGTCGGGATGCCCGTAGTAAGAAAGGAGAATGTACAGCGGTTCAGCAATAATATTGTCTGCGGAAATCATAAAATTCTCTCGCATCCGCGCCCTATCCACTACTAACCGCGCTGAAGTCATTCGTAGCTTTCTAACGCAGTAATCAAAAACCACCAGTAACTCCTGCGTGTACCGCTGCGATGCCGAATTAGTGAGGTCGCGTTGATGTTCAGAAATCTGGTCGAGATGCATCGTTACAGCCTGCGGCATGAATGTTTTCCACAGACTCTTCACACCTTCAAAACTAATGGGATTCCTCTTATGCGGCATTGTTGACGACCCCACCTGCTCTTTCGCTACACGTTCAAACACCTCGCCTATCTCACTTCGCTGGAGATGCCGCATATCATCGCAGAAATTAGCTAAAACCGAGAAACTGCTTATAATCGAATGTACGAAATCAGACATAGGCTCAGGCGGAACTATCTGCGTGGATACCGTTGCAGGTTTTATGTCGAGCAAAGCGAGCACTTCGCGTTCAAACTCCTCCGGGTCGTCAAAAATCAAACTCGTGGCGTTATACGCACCGACAGCCCCCGAGAATTTACCGATGAGTTTTTCACTCGTTTCTTGCACATTCAATATCTGCGAGCCCCACCGATTCACATACTGCGCTAGTGCGAACCCGAAGGTAATGGGTTCAGCATGCTGCCCGTGCGTCCTTCCTATTTGCAGCGTATCCTTTTCTCTGCGCGCTAAGTCTATCCACGTTCGCTCCAATTCGACCATATCGGGAATGATAACATTCATCACGGCGTCTTTATACCTGAGCGCATTTGCGGTATTCACGACGTCATAAGAAGTGGCACTGAGATGCACGAACGGTTTCGCTTCATCGCTTACCCCGCTTCTTATTACATTAACGAGCGCTCTGATGTCATGTTTTGTACGCTGCTCTTCTTCATACACCTCTGCTGCGTTTATCTTTGACGCTGCTTCTACTATTTCATCGCATAATTCCGCCTTTAAAATGCCCCGCTGCTCGAAAGCTTTCGCAACTGCCGCTTCTACTTTCGCTTTATACCGCACGAAAGCCTCTTCTGATAGATAATCCCTTAATTCATCCACCGCATACCGGTAGTCCGTAGGTGAGAAAGCCGAGAAATCTATTTCTTCTTTCATTTAGTTCGGGTCAACCGTCCATCCGTCAGTCACGTCAGGCACTTCCATTTTATTTGTGCGTTCAAAGCAGCCCTATCTCCCTTAATTTATCCAGCAAGACATCCACTGACTTTTCACAATCCTCTATTGTCTTCCCGCCTGTTATGACCAGCCTCCCCGAGCTGAATATCAGTATGGCACTCTTTGGCTCTGTTATCCGATACACTAATCCGGGAAAAACCTCCGGCTCGTACTCCATGCCTTCAAGCTCTAACCCCAGCACAATAGCTCCAAGGTTGAGTTCGCGCCCAACACTTGCAGAAGCAACGATATTCTGCACCTTGAACTCCGGATGCTCTACCACCTCTACGCCTATACCTCTGAGGTCAGCAGAGAGCTTGTCCATCACCTTCCGCACACCTTCCTCTGTCTTAGACCCCGTGCACACTACCTTTCCGGAACGAAAGATAAGGAACGCGGATTTTGGCTCTTTCGTTCGGTACACCAGCCCTGGGAACTTCTTTTTCGTGAACACCGCATCTTCTAACTGCGATTCTATATAGTTCAAGTCCAACTCATCAGCAATTCTCGCATTTGCTACTACATTTTCTACCTTTATATTTAGTTTTGTCATCTCGTCCAAATCCTCTCATTTATAACTTAACTTAAACTATTCTATTGTTGTGATATAAAAAGTAAAGTATAAGGCATATATATGATATTCTTTAAGATATTCATGCTTTGTGGAGAGGAGAGGGCAGAATGAAGAAGAGAGTAAAAAGGATAAGGGGAACAAGAACTTGCGGTGGTGGCTCGAGTAAAAAGCGGCGAGGAAAAGGAAGCAAGGGGGGTTCAGGTAACGCCGGCGCATACGGGCATCATTTTGTGCGGTCTTTGAAAATGGGTATAAGGAAGGGGAAAAACAAATCCCAGCTGCCTCTTCAATCGCGCACCGCGAAACGTTTTGATACGGTGATGAATGTGGGTGATTTAGATAATATGGTAGAAGAACAGATGAAAACAGGGAAAGCGAAAGCGGATGACACGGGCACGGGCACTGGCACCGGTATTTATATTGATGCCACTCAACTTGGCATAGATAAAATATTGGGCAAGGGAAACGTAACGAGAAAGCTGACACTTAAAGCAAACAAAATTTCAACGCTTGCAAGGGAGAAGATAAAAAGCGCAGGTGGCGCGGTAGAGATAGAAGCGACGAGTGGAGCGTGAATATTATTCGGATGACCGATACAAGCTTAAGAGATGCTTTAACGTCTATTTTAGGTAAATTCCCTATGGTTGAACGCCCGGGGTGGCACGTTCATTTCAAAACGAAGTTAGCCTGGACTGCGGGCATACTCGTTCTCTTTTTTGCCCTCGGCAATATCCCGCTCTTCGGGCTACATCCCGAATCAATGGACCTTTTCGGCAGGTGGCGTGCACTCTTCGCGGGTGAAACATTCTCGCTGACCGCTCTTGGGATCATGCCAATCGTTGATGCTTCCATTGTCTTACAGCTCCTTGTCGGCGCGGGGATAATAAAATTGAACCTGAGCGACCCTCGAGACCAGGCGTTTTACCAGAACATACAGAAACTGCTTGTTCTGGTCTTTGCGGCGTTCATCAGCTTGACCTACGTGGTGGGTTTTTATAAGCCAGACCCTGAAATAGCCTCTTTGCTTGGTGTATCTTTGCAGTTCATCTCGTTCATGCTCTTCATTCAGGTCTTCATCGGTGGTATGCTTATATACTTCATGGATGAGGTGGTATCGAAATGGGGTATAGGGTCGGGCGTTTCGTTGTTCATTCTCGCTGGCGTCTCTCACCAGGTAATATCCGGTCTCATAAGCCCCATCCGTGTCGGTGGCTGGGCAGTGGGTGTGATTCCTGAGTGGATACAAATAGCGAGGGAAGTAGCACCCTACGAGATCTTGGAGGGCGGAATAGTTTTCCTTTTCCAGCATCACATGATAGCGCTTATATCAACCATTGCGGTATTTCTCACCGTCGTTTACCTTGAGAGCACCCGAATGGAGATTCCGCTGGCGCACACGATGGCACGAGGTGCTCGGGGCAGGTTTCCGATTAAGATATTATACGCAAGCGTGCTCCCAATGATTCTCGTGAGAGCGTTACAGGCGAGCCTACAGGGTTTTGGAAGGATGCTTTGGTCTCGCGGGATTACCATTTTCGGGACGTATGACGCAGAAACGGGCAGTGCAATATCGGGATTGGTGTATTATCTTGACCCTATATATAGCCCCTGGGATTGGTTCCCAGCTCTTGTGCCGCCCGACATCGCAGGCTGGCAAGTTGCCCTGAGGCTAAGTATTGACCTCGCTTTTATGGTCATCGGCTGTGCGATATTTGCACTATTCTGGATAAATACAACAGGAATGGGTGCTAAAGACGTGGCAGCGCAGATACATCGCTCAGGGATGCAAATCCCGGGACATCGGAGGAGTCCAGCAACGATAGAGCGGATGATGGAGGGGTATATCCCAAAAATAGCGCTAATGGGTGGTGCTATCCTGGGTGTGTTGTGCGTACTTGCAAATATGTTCGGCACGCTTGGAAATGCATCCGGGACTGGTTTGCTTCTGGCAGTGAGCATTGCTTACAGGCTTTATGAAGATGTAGCATCTGAGCAGATGATGGAGATGTTCCCGGCGATGAGGAGATTCTTCGGTGAAGGGTAATTTTTATTTTAGCGGTTTAGAGAAGAAGAAAAATAATGAACCACGAGATTCCACGAGATTAACACAACACTTTTTCTTTTTTTGAAAAAAGAAAACCTGTGCTAAAAGAAAAAACAAAAAAGTTTTATAAATAATCTTGTGTAAATCTGTGTAATCTTGTGGTTAATAATTTTCGGAATGACTATAACCTGCTAAACCGCTAACCCGCTAACTCGCCAAACCGCTAACACACTAAACTCACGGAACCAACCCCGGGAACCACAGCCCTTCCCTTTCGTCCATTCCAAACATCAAATTCATATTCTGTATCGCCTGCCCGGAGCCGCCTTTGACAAGGTTGTCAATTGCGGAGATTACCACTATCCTATCGCTTTTTTCTTCTCTTTTGAACCCGATATCGCAGAAGTTAGTGCCTCGCACGGAACTCAAAGAAGGCAGCCCTTTCCGAAGTCTTATAAATCTTTTACCCTCGTAAAACCGCTTGTATGTCTCTTCGATTTCATCACTATGGGGCTCTGCCCCACGACCCCGCAATCCCTGTAAGGGCTTAGTTTGTGCTCCGCTTTCCTCTATGAAGACATGCGCAGTGGTGAGTATGCCCCTTATAGAAGGAATGACGTGCGGTGTGAAGCTCACTTTTACGCTCAGCTCCATCCTCATCTCTGCGACGTGCCGGTGTGCAGTTACTTCATAAGGAACGATATTCTCAGCGAGGTTGGGGAAATGCGATTTAGCGGACGGTTCCGCACCCGCACCCGAAATGCCTGATTTCGAATCAAATATCACTTGTTTTACCCGTCCACCGCCTTCGTTTCCTTTCACCAGCGGGGCAACGGCGAGTATCGCACCCGTAGGATAGCAGCCGGGATTGGCAATTAAATCGGCATCTGCCACTTCGGGATGCAATTCGGTCAGTCCATAGACACTTTTTCTCGTTTCTTTGTCATTGTCTTTATGCTGCCGCTTGTATATCCGTTCGTATTCGTCCTTTTTCAGCCGGTAATCGGCACTCAGGTCTATCACTCTCGCTCCCCGTGCCCTCAACTGCGGCACGTAATCCATCGCACTGCCATGAGGAACCGCAAGAAATACAATATCTGTTCTATCCGCTATCTCCTTTGTATCAACGTCTTCATATTCCAGCTCGATAAAAGGCTCAAGATGGGGATTCACATCGCTTATGAGCTTCCCTTTGTATCTTCTAGACGTTACCACTGAAATCTCTACCTCGGGATGCATCAGAAGCAATCTAACTAACTCAATACCGGTGTATCCCGCTCCGCCTATTATTCCCGCTTTTATCATTTCTGCTTCTTAATATAATTAATCAGCCCGCCACTATCTAATAGTTTCTGCATAAATTCTGGCAGTGGTTTGAATTTGTACTCCTCCTTCTTTGTGTTTGTCAAATTCTTTATCACGCCTGCATCAAAACGTATTTCTATTTCATCACCTTCCTCTATCTTATCAAAGACGTCTGCTTCGATCAAGCGCAATCCGAGATTTATGGAATTCCTGAAGAATATTCGTGCAAAGCTCCTTGCAATCACACAGCTTATGCCCGCACCGAGCAGTGCACGAGGTGCATGTTCACGTGAACTGCCACAGCCAAAATTCGCGCCTGCCACGATGATGTCCCCGTCCTTCGCTACTTTTGCAAATTCCGGTCGCACCTTAGCGAACGCATGAGCTGCGAGTTTTTTCGCGTCCCCCGTCGTCAGATATTCAGCAGGTATTATCTGGTCCGTATCTACGTTATGCCCAAATTTCCAGATTCTCGTTCGCATCTTTGTATATAACGTATTTATATACACCATAAATAGTATTAATCATAGTGTGGACTAAAACCTGACACCTAACACCTAAAAATGCCCGGGTGGTGTAGCGGCCTATCATTGAGCCCTGTCGAGGCTCGGACTCGGGTTCAAATCCCGACCTGGGCGTGAATCCAAATGTTTAAAGCCTGTTGTGAGTAATTGGGAAGATAGAAAGCACGAGCTTAAGCGACTGGACGAAATACGATTTTAAATTGGTCTTGAAGATATTCCTGGTATGGTTAGGAAAAGAAGAAACGATTAAATGGATGAAAATCAAAGAACCAAAGACCTTGCCTAACGACCTGCTCAATGAACAGGAAGTAATGGCATTGATAGACGCAGCTGAGAGCTTGCGAGATAAAGCATTAATCGCAGCGTTATATGAAGGTGGCTTTCGGATTGGCGAACTTGGCGGGCTGAGGATTAAGGATGTGAGCTTTGACCGCTATGGTGCGATAGCGATGGTGAATGGAAAAACCGGACCAAGACCCGTGCGATTAATCTGGTCTATGCCCTACATAGCGCAATGGTTGGAGGCGCATCCTCTTCGGGAAGAGCAAGATGCACCATTATGGATAAAAACGAATACGCGCGAAATGCTGAAATACAATGCAATAAGGATGCAGTTGCGAAAGATAGCACGGCGGGCAGGCATAGAAAAGCCTGTGAATCCACATAGTTTTAGGCATTTACGTATAACCGAACTGAAGAGGAAAAGACACCTTTCGCGTGCGCAGATTGAGCAATACTTTGGCTGGATAAAAGGGTCGCGGATGCATAGCATCTATGACCATCTGAGCGGGCAGGATTTGGATGCGGATTTGGTCAGGATGTACGGGATGGAACCAGAAAAGGAAGACCAGCAGGAAGAGCTCAAGACGTTACAATGCCCGCACTGCAAAACGCTGAACACGATAGGCGCGCGAATTTGCATAAACTGCCGGAAGCCGCTTGCGGTGGAGGAGGTGATGGAGCGAGAGGAAAGTACGATGGCTATGTTCAAGGATTTTATGGATTTGGTGACAGAGCATCCGGAAGTGATAGAGAAATTCAAGAAGTTACTTGGCAGTAAACGAGAAGCAAAAGTAACTTAGCAAAGACAGTTCAGAGTTAAGACCTTTACGGTCTGCAAGGGCGCCGATATCGAAAAGAATTGATGCAATTCTCGCAACTGTCAGATTAGCCTCTGCGCAAATAGAGCCTCCTCGAGCAGAAGTGAAATTAGCATGATTGAAGACTTTTTGTTCTAATCCTGCCTTTAAATGAGTCTCCAATAAGGATTATCCTTGGTCTTCCCTTAGTGCTTTTTCTACCCGGCTACGCTTTAATTAATCGCCACCTTATTCCCAAGAAAGGACGATTTAGATGCGATAGAAAGAGCAGCACTCAGCTTTGGATTGAGCATTGCAATTGTTCCACTGCTTGGCTTGGCATTGAACTACACACCGTTTGGAATACGATTGTCCCCAGTTCTTATCGTTCTGTCCGTATTCACGATTTCGCTTGCTATGGGTGCGTATGTAAGGAGATGCAGGATTCCAGAAGGGGATAGATTTGTGGTTGAATTTGGATGTTATTCAAAAGTATAAAGGAATCAGTTAATCAATTAAAATAATAGAGGAGATATTATTATACATGATAAAGAGGTGATAAGATGGAGATAAAAACAAAAGATGTCCTGAAAAGGATTGGGGATTTAGAGCGTGAAATTGAGTACATAAAGAGGGATTTGATGCATTTAGTGGAAAAGCCGAAACAGAAGCCTTCACTTTTTGGCAGTGTTCAGGGAGGGGATATAACAGATGAGATGATAGAAGAAGCGAAGAAGAATTTATTCGGAGAGGAACTGGAGGACGTTTAATGATTTATGTATTGGATACGCACGTTCTTATATGGTATTTCATAGGGAGGGACTAAAGATCCATTTGTCTTAAATGTGCTAAAAGAGCCAAAGATTATGTTGATAGGTGATTTGCAGAACTGTTTTTAAGAAAAGAAGATGTCATTGTTTTGGATAGAATGCGCAGAAAGAAGCACGCTACAATATATGATATGACACTGCGGGAACAATTTCAATAAGAGAAGCGGAGAATGCAGTTGAAAGAGCGGAGAAATTAGTTCAAGGAGTTGAAAGAATGCTCAAGGGTGATTGAAATGAACACAATTCAAAGAATAAAGGCTTTTGCTATTGAAAATAAATCGTTGGAATCTGTGCTAATCTGTGGTTAAAAAGGAACAGAAACGAGGGATTGGACTTATGTGGACGATATAATAGATGGGCTAATGGCAATGGGAACAAAAGAAAAAGCGGTCGGAGAAGCCCTAAATCTCGGTTCCAGTAAGGAGCACAGGGTTATAGATATGGCGAATATGGTGAACGAGCTTACTTTAGGGGAAAGAAGTAAGTTTTATAAGGATATTTTTTGATGACGGCTCACAGGCAGGAGAACGTTGACATTAAAAAGAGATTAATAGCATAGAAAAGGAAAAATTATATTTATATACCGGAACCAAAGATAAGATTATAGGTGATGAAAAATGGCAGAAGCAAAAACAACAATGAAAGGTGAATTAACCATAAGCCCAGATGCTTTTAATACATTAGTCAAATTGAAGGATGAACTCGAGGATGTGATTGAAACGATTGAGATAATGAATGACAGGGCGTTAATGGCAGGGCTGAAAAGGTCTATGAAAGACGTTGAAGAGGGCAGGGTTTACGAATTGAAGAATGTTGACGAGCTTGACGAGATCTGGAAATGAAGGTAATCTATACAGAAGAGTTCAAACGAGATGCGAGGAAAGTGAAGGATAAGAAGATTCAAGGTAGAATAAAGAAGATGGTAAAAAAGATAAGAGATAATCCTGAGGTTGGGAAGCCATTGAGATACGACCTTTTTGGGTTTAGAAGCATTCAAATTTCTCCTTTTAGAATCATATATGAATTCAGAGAGGATTTGATAATTTTACATAAGTTCGAGCATAGGAAAGGAGTTTATAGGTGAGAAATCCACAAGAAAACAGAAAATAAATTAGGGACGCAGATTAACACAAACTTTTTTGCAAGCAAAAACCTTTAC
>QEXZ01000289.1 GCA_003160755.1 Methanomicrobiales archaeon | reverse complement strand
CGAAAAGAACGCGGTGGTCTGGATTGACGGTGCCTGGAAGAAATATGACATGGTCACACATCACACATTGATAAGAACAATAGAAATGCAGGACATCAATATCAAGATTCCAAGAGGGGAGATACTGGGGATAATAGGTCCTTCAGCAATGGGGAAGACGGTATTAATGAGGCTATTAGGCGGTTTTGAAAAGCCAGACAGGGGACACATACTGATAAGAATAGGGACAGTGGATTTTGCCAACATCGCGGAATACGGTAAAAGGTCAATAGAAGCGAGGAGCAAATTAGGCATTATTCATCAGGAGTTTGCGCTTCCTCCGTACCAGCTCGTTCAGGACTTGTTTGCACGAAAAATCGGGTTGAAGAAGTTCGAGATGATAAAGCAGGCGATGGCAAAGGCGAAGGAATTTGGAATAAGTGACGTCACAATGGACGTTCTTTTAAGACTTGCGGACTTACCGGAGGAAGAGGCGAAAGGGCGACTCAGGGAATTAGGGCTTGAAATAGATGTACTGGATGCCCTGTTCCCCAAACTGCCAGTGAGTGAGACGTTCAAAGCTGCTGAACCATTCCTTAAAGCCGTGAACCTACCTGAAGACATATTCACTCGTTACATTTCTGAGACGAGCGTGGGCGAGGAGATAAGGCTTGCAATCGCCACTCTTATGGCATCAAACTGTGAAATACTGCTATTGGATGAGCCTTTTGGCGACATAGACCCGATTTCGCTACGTGTGGTGACGAATTCGCTGAAAGAGTTAAATCGTGAGTTCGGCACGACCATGCTGGTCGTGAGCCATCAGCTTGACGTAATCCGAGAGCTTACACACGAAGCGATATTAATTGATGAGGGAGTAGTTGCGATGCGAGGCAAGCCGGATGAGGTGTGCGATGCGTTTATTGAACGAAGGTTTTAAGATTAAACTTTTCTTTTAAAAAAAGGTTTTATCAAAAATATACGTTTCTTTGGTAAAGCTTTCTTTTTCAAAGAAAGGTTTTGCTCCGCTGGTGTAGTTCGGCCAAGCATGCGGGCCTCTCGAGCCCACGACCGGGGTTCAAATCCCCGGCGGAGCATGTAAAAACGCATCTAACGTCTTATTCGCGTACTTACCGTTACGCTTTCGCATTTTGTGTTCAGCACACTTTTTCGCGTCTATTATGTGCATTATCGTATGCCCACGCAGTGTAAGCGCATCAGCGATAAACCTGCGATGACATTGCGAGTAGCGAAGTTCAGCACACATAATTGCCACTCTTTTTGTGGATGCAAGTGATTCAACATAAACCAGACCCCGTCTGAATTCTTCTGTTTCCATATA
>QEXZ01000288.1 GCA_003160755.1 Methanomicrobiales archaeon | reverse complement strand
ACTTGGAGCATGGTCTATCTACGACAAATTATCCACAGAAGAACGGGCCAAGGGGATAGAAAAATGGGACAGTGATGCTGAATTTATAGCGGATCAGTTATCAACAGGCATCTTGGATAAAGGTGACAGAGGAAGTAGGGGCAGCAAAACATTGAGTGTACAGTTATATGCTCAGCAATACAGTAACTATTGTGCAGCAGCCACAGGACAAATGATAGCTAAATATCATGGGCACACCCATTCACAAAGTTTAGTAGCTACCTTTATGGGTCTTACACCTGGCGGAGGTGGGGCAAGCGATACCGCTCAACTGAATTATTACCATTACGGTATAAGTAAATATGGGTCTGCTAGTTATTCCGCATCATTTAACGGTGAAAAACAAGAAATAGATGCGAATAGACCATTAAAGAGTGGTATTACTGGACATGCAAGATGTGCTAGAGGATACAGCGAGAGTGTTTTGGGCGACTATACATACATAAACGACCCATGGCCTGTGAACATAGGGCTCGTGTACTGGGAATGGTGGGGTCTTAGAACACATACTACAGACATCCATGTGAAGGATTAACCTTCACATTTTTATTTTTTTAATCCGTTAGTTTATTAAAGAATAGGTGGATTAAAGGGCATGAACGTAAAAAAATTTGTAGGTATAGCAGTGTTGGTGATTATAGTGATAGTGGCATCTTTTGGGATGATTTTGGTAATTTTCAAAGTAATTGATAATCCAGAAAGAGCTTACGCTGGTGGGATTAGTCTGGGGTTGAAAGATAATAATACCTCAAGAATTGAAGAAATCCTAAAGGAGAATCTACCTGTCTCGTACACCGTAAAGTATGATATGCTCCCCCCACGGGCTTATACGGTCATTCCTTCATCTAAGTTCAACAGTTTAAAAGAAACTTTATTAAAAGACGAAAGAATAGGAACCATAGCAGTAAAACAGGAAGATGGAGATATATACGCTTTTATTCGCCTGTTAGATGATACTGATCATGCCGATACAAACAAACTTCAAGAGCATCTCGACAAATACTCGCTGGAAGTAAAAAGGGTTAACCGGATATATGTAAGATTTAGTAAGCATGTGAAGAATAAAGAGATTGAACATACAATAAATCTATTAAAAAACGAAAGCAATGTGATTACAGCTTCTCCAGCTCTTGTCGAAGGGTGAAAATGTCAAAGTTTTAAGCACTAAAATTATAGATTATGGGCATTAAAAAAAACATGAACAAAAAAAATCTGGTTATTGTAGTAGTGTTGGCAATCATAGCAGCCTTTATTGGGGTGATGGTAATGAATACTGATGAAGAGAC
>QEXZ01000287.1 GCA_003160755.1 Methanomicrobiales archaeon | reverse complement strand
TATTCTTAGCTTTAGCCCCGCCTTTGCTTGCAATCTTGAATCTATAAAATCCAACGCCTCCTTTTTGGTGTTGAACTTCTCACCCCTATTTCTAAACGCAGCTCTAACCGTCTCGCGAACGACCCAAACGCCCAGAGGAATGAAATATTGCGGCTGGATTTCTCTGAACACCACTACGCCTGCCTGCCGCCGCATCTTATGTAGCGCCTCAGCAACAGCTAATCGCACCGCATAATACCCCCCTCCTTCCTCAGCGGCATACCGTTTCCTGCCTTTAAATCCCTCGTATTCTTCTACTATCACCGGTCGCTGACCCAACGCAAGCGCATCGTTGTTCCACACAGAGCCAGGAAGCCACGCTTCAAAGTTCTCATACTCAAATAATGACGGCATCAGCAGTATCTGGAAATGGTTGTCCATGTAGGACGATTCATAAACATAAAAGGAGTCTACAGGCGGATATTCACGTATCTGCGCTGCCATCTTTTTGAAAATAACGTCATCCGTCGCCGTGATGCTCCATCGTGTTGGGACCATTTTTTTAGCACTGCGCAATCCTAACGCACCCGAGGATAGTATCACCGCTACTTTGTAAACGTCCAATCCAAGGTCATACAGCCCCCCAGCGGCTTCTACTGCTCTGAGCTCGTCAGAAACGATACGGTCTACTTTCTTCGGTATCTTCGGATTCTCGGTGACGTTCATTTTTTCCACGTTCACACTGGCGCCTGTCGGTCGAGTTACATCGGAGAACGAGAGATTAAACGAGGGTTTGTTCTTAAACGTGAGTTCAACATCCACGGGCTGCTTAGCCAGGGCTATTTCTGCTATGTCCGCGACAAAGTTCGAGCGAGATTTTATGTCCTCACCGCGTTTCGAGCGTAACGAGAAACTTCTCAGTTCTATTATCTGTTCCATACCGAGACCGTGAGCGAACCACTCGCCCGGGTCCTCCAGTCTTCCGGTTGTGACGTCGGATTCCGCTGCTTCTAATACCGTCATCGGACCTACATTTACGCAGGGGTAACCTATTCGGCCAACGAAGACGGAAGTTGAAGGACCGAAGAACTCCTTTGTGTCGCGGAGTTCCGCAAACTTGGTCTTCTGTTTCAAAGCTGCGAGCAGGGGGCAGGTCTTCTGCCCGCATAATAACCGCGAGCCTTTGCACACTATACACAATCGCTGCATTTTCTTCAACTCCTGTGCTCTCTTTATGGTTATCGTTGGTATGATTATATAGTCATTCCAGTGATAAATTGTAAAATTATTAAACCACGAGATTTCACGAGAAACCTTTTCTTATGTGGGGCTCAGCCCCACGACCCCGCAAGCCCTGTAAGGGC
>QEXZ01000286.1 GCA_003160755.1 Methanomicrobiales archaeon | reverse complement strand
AGATACACGATAGTATCCGAGGTGTTAAGGGTGCTTATGATGCTGTGATTAAGGGGATAGAGAATTGCGTTGCGGAAAATCTTTATTTACACCTGAATATCGTGGCAACCAAACGCAATTTCGATGAGATTGAACGAATCATAGATTATGGCAGCGAGATAGGTGTTTATTCTTATTTCATCTACAATTTCGTTCCTCTTGGCAGAGGGGAGGAAATACAGGATTATGCACTCGGAAGAGAAGATTTTAAAGCACTTCTGGACTTGATACTCAATAAGCAGCGTGAGGTGCAAGCGATAATAATTCCTGTTGCGGCTCCCGAATACTGGGCATACGCACTTCAACGTCGTGGGATACATAACAGGCGACTTATACAGTTCTTAGGGCGTTTCATCGGCGGTTGTTTAGCGGATAAGGGAATGATGTACATCAAACCAAACGGGGACGTATGGGCATGTCCTTTTATTCCCGTTCGGGTGGGCAACGTGCGTGAAGAAGGGCTTGATAAGGTCAGGGAAAGGTTAAGAGGGTGCAAGTTTGAATTTGAGCACGGCGAAAATGCGTGGTCGTGGTGTGATGATTGCGAATATCAGCGGGTATGTGGTGGTTGTAAGACACGAATGATGATAGACAATTTAACATATATCTGTCCTGTACATGAAATATCGGAGCGAGGCACAGTCTAAAAATCAAGTGATTTATCACCACGGAGAGCGCGATTTTAGAGGTTTAGTTTATTAGCGGTTCAGCTCGTTAGCTAAACCTCCAAACCGCTAAACCGCTATCTTCCGTGTGCTCTGCAGTGAAATTCAAGGATTTAGCAAATTCACTAGAAAATTCGACAGTGCCGTTTCATCTGTGTTAATCTGTGTAATCTGTGGTTAATAATTTTTGGTTGCTCAGGTTTTCTCCTGCAGAATTTCCAGCGCTTCTTTTTCCCTGCTACCGCCGCACTTTTCGACAATACGTGCATAAAGCGCCATCAGCTTTTCACGTTCCGCCCTGTCTTGCTCATCCTCCGCTATAGCGTATCTCGTTGCAAGGATAGCAGCTTCTATCACGGCGTTAAGCCCACGGTTTATCGCTTTCACCTCTTTTCGGTTTGTTTTTACTGCGAGGGGCGTCAGTTGAAAAAGAAAATTTCCGGATTCACTTTTTTTCTCGCTAAACGCACAGTCGAACAGTATCCACGAATTCGCTTCTTTTAACACGGGGAAGCCGTGGAATAGCGAGAACTGGGTTTCAGTCAGGTGTTCAAATGCGGCTTTTACAAATAATACTGCGTCGTCTGTTACATTCGCCGCTAATTTGTTCGTTTCCTGCACGTTGGAAAGCGTTTTTGAACCTTTGTAT
>QEXZ01000285.1 GCA_003160755.1 Methanomicrobiales archaeon | reverse complement strand
GGGTTCATATTCCTCTTCGGAGCTTTTCTAATACCGGTTTTAAAGGGAAAAGAGAAACTGAAACAGGCATATCTGCTCTTACTCCCTGTAATAGCATTTGTAAACCTTATTCTCATATCAAAGGGGGTATTCGGGGCAGGTCCTTTCTGGCAGCTCTCCTTCATGGGATATGAGCTTACCCTCGGCAGAATAGACCGACTGAGCATGGTCTTTGCATACATATTTGTGATTGCTTCCTTTTGCATGATTCTTTATGCAATTCACATAAAGGAGAATTGGCAGCATGTAGCTGCTTTCTTATATGTCGGGAGCACGCTGGGGGTGGTCTTCGCCGGCGACCTATTCACTCTGTTCTTCTTCTGGGAAATAATGGCATGGGCGTCACTGCTATTAATTTGGTATAGAAGGACGAAAGCGGCATACGGTGCGGGATTTCGGTATATCATGGTGCATTCTTTTGGCGGTGTATGTCTTTTAGCCGGGGTTCTGATACATTTGCAAAACGGTGGTTCTATTGCCTTTGATTCGTTTACCTGGGGTATAGGGGGTGAGTATCTGGGTGCTAATCTTATATTCCTCGCGTTTATCATAAACGCCGCAGTTCCTCCTTTACACGCATGGCTGGCGGACGCGTATCCTGAAGCGACAGTTACCGGCGCGGTGTTTTTAACTGCATTCACCACAAAGAGCGCAATATACGTGCTGATAAGAGGTTTCCCAGGTGTAGACATTCTGATATGGTTGGGAGCGATAATGGCAGTGTATGGGGTTGTCTTCGCAGTGCTTGAGAATGATATAAGAAGACTTTTAGCCTATCACATCATCTCTCAGGTGGGATACATGGTAGCAGGAGTGGGAATGGGGGTTTTTGGCACGGCGGCAGGAGAAATGGCGATAAACGGTGCTGCTGCTCATGCTTTCTGCCACATTCTTTACAAGGCGTTACTTTTCATGGGCATGGGTGCGATAATAGAGGTAACGGGAAGAAGCAAACTGACCGAATTGGGTGGCATATACAAATACATGCCCATCACTTTCTGGCTTTATATGATAGGTGCATTTTCAATTTCTGGTTTTCCTTTGTTCAACGGATTCGTAAGTAAAACAATGATTATCCAAGCTTCTGCTATGTGGCATTATTCAATTATATGGCTGATGCTCGAAGGCGCTTCAATAGGAACTTTCCTGCATACAGGTCTGAAGCTTCCGTGGGGTGCGTGGTTCGCGAGAGATAAGCCAGTATGCGAGGCACGAGAGCCACCCAAGAATATGCTCGCGGCAATGGGCATAACTGCCTTTTTGTGCACCCTGCTCGGGGTGTATCCACAAGTACTTTACAATATTCTCCCTTATCC
>QEXZ01000284.1 GCA_003160755.1 Methanomicrobiales archaeon | reverse complement strand
TCGTTTTGACACCATTGCTCGCAGCCGTATTCGCTTTCAATCTCGAATTGGAATTAGTAGGGGTCTGGTGGGGATTAGTTGTAGCAAATACTATTGGTACCGCAGTGGCATTCTCATGGGCTCGGCTGTATATACGGAAACTGATGAAAACAACGATACATTAAAATGTTTTTCGGTACTCTTACTATATTATTCACATAACGAAATGCAAGAACTAATAAAATACGGTAAAAAGATAGTTGAGTCAGGGCTTGCACATTCGCATTTCGGGAACGTCAGCAAGCGAGTTGGAGACCAGATGCTTATCAGCACAACCGGTAGCATGCTTGACGAGCTCGAAGGACAGATTGTCACGGTTCCAATAGACCCCGCATCGCCGGATGAGCTTGATGTGATTGCATCGTCAGAAGTAAACGTCCATCGAGCGATTTACAAGGCGACGTCAGCTCTTGCCGTTTTACACGGGCATTCAAAGTACGCAGTGGTGATGTCAATGCTTTGCAAGCCCGGCGAGCAGATGCAGATAGTGCCTGAAGATTCAGAAAGCATCTATTTTCTGCATGAAATACCCGTGGTGACGGGTGGCATCGGCTCGGAAGAATTAGCGAGAAATGCAGCTCAGGCGCTTCGTGACCATAAGGGACTTGTCGTTCAGGGTCATGGCACGTTTGCACGTGGCGCCACGGTAGACGAAGCTTTTGTCATTCTCAGCTCGATTGAGCATGCATGCATGGTAAAATATTTGTGTGATATGGCAAGAAATAAATGAGGTAGGGATAAACAAATGAAAAAGAAAACCATAGCGGGTTTAATAGCAATAGTTATAGTAGTAATCGCAGTTGCGGTCATTTTTGCCGGGTACGTGGGAAGAGAAGAAATTGACGTAGCTCAAGTGAGAAAATACGCTGACCCGATTACTGAGAACATCTTGTTGGCAATGAATGAGGAAAATTATACTAAATACTCCGAGCATTTCGACCAAAACATGAAGAATGCTATGCCTGAAGCGGTTTTTAATGAGACAAACGCAATGATAAAATCGAAGATTGGGGATTATGTATCAAATGAATTCTGGAAAGTGGAAAGCAAACACCAATATACAATCGTTTATTACAAAGCAAAATTCACACAGGAACCTGAAGATGTTATCGTTAAGGTCGTCTTCCAGGAGATTGTGGGAGAAATAAAAGTATCTGGACTGTGGTTAGACTCGCCAAAGTTAAGAGAGAAATGATGAAATGAAAGAAAAGACGACAAAAGTTTGTCCTATTTGTGGTAGCGCAAAGCTATATTACGAAGTTGGAGGAAAGATTGGTTTCGTGTACCATTGTAAGAACTGCGGTTATATCGGTTCGT
>QEXZ01000283.1 GCA_003160755.1 Methanomicrobiales archaeon | reverse complement strand
ACTCGCTTATTTAGAAGAAGTTCAGAGAATGATGCTAATGCGTTCTTTTCTCCAATTTCTTCACGATAAAGTTCATAACGGCATCTAAGTTATGTTCCTTCGACTCCTGGATGTTTTTCTCTGAGGAGATGTGTTTATGGTGAGGATAAGTTCGCAAGTGCTTCCAGTGTGGGGAGTTGTCCCACCTAATGAGTAATTCAGCACCCCTTTGCCAGTGATATTCACACTCCAGCGGCGAGAACGTCAAGCCGCTCCACTTCTCGCATCCAAAACTCTCGAGCCTCCTCTGCGAAACGCCAGGCAAGGTAGTCGTCCCACTCCCCAAAGTTTTCCTTTTCTCCCTCTTCTACTTTTCGTTTAAATCTCTTAAAATCGCCATATTTCCGCTTGAACACATCACATTCCTCTTCAAACTCGCTCAATTTTGCTTTTGCGAGAAGTATAGCGAAAGAATATACCGCACCATCAAGACTACTGAAACCCACCTCTTTAAAGATTTCCTGTGCCTTTTGCATAATCTCTGACATACTTTTATGTTAGAACTCAGTACTTAAAAGTTTTTCGATAACATAATGCAACTCGCTTAGTTTTAAAATGTCTCATAACTACAATATTATTAACAAAACAAAAATGCACTGGTCGTTAGTAATCGCAAAGGACATCGTGGAGCGAAGGAAGGAGAAAGAGCATGTTGTTGCTACGGGTATTACGCCCTCGGGAGACATTCACGTGGGGAATCTGCGAGAGATAATAACAGGAGATGCGGTCTGTTCCGCTCTCGTGGATATGGGCGTGGAAGCAAAACTTATCTATGTCGCTGATACTTTTGACCCGCTGCGGAGGAGATACCCTTTTCTTCCCGAAGAATACGAAGCGCACGTAGGAAAACCACTATCGGAAATACCTGACCCGGAAGGACACCTCAGCACCTATGCCGAGCACTTTTTACAGCCGTTCCTTGATTCGCTAACCGATTTAGGCATAGAGATAACGACTTTCAAAGCTGATGAGATGTATAAGTCAGGGATGTACGTGGACGTGATAAAAGAGGCGATTGCGAGAAGAGAAAAAATATCGAAGATAATAGAGCAAATTTCAGGCAGGCAAGTGTCCGACGAGTGGACGCCTTTTAATCCTTTTTGTGATGCTTGTGGCAGAATCACATCTGCGATTGTAACGGGGTATGACATGGATAAGGAGGAGGCATATTATAAATGCGAATGTGGAAACAAGGGCGTTGCTTCGTTTAAAGGCGGCGGTAAATTAGCGTGGCGGATAGACTGGGCAGCGAGATGGAAAATCCTGGGCGTTACCGTCGAGCCTTTTGGCAAGGACCATGCCGCGCCTGGTGGGTCTTATGATA
>QEXZ01000282.1 GCA_003160755.1 Methanomicrobiales archaeon | reverse complement strand
GTAAAAAAGAAAAAGTGTTGTGTAATCTTGTGGTTACAAAAGGAGCTAAAATAAAATGAGAACGTCGAAAATACCGGGATTTTATAAGCTGAGTCCCGAGGAGAGATTGGAGATTGTAAGAGATTTTGCAGCGTTATCGGAAGAGGAGCTAAACGTGCTTGGCAACACGGGTTCCTTGGGCGAAACAGCAAATAGAATGATAGAAAACGTCGTTGGTACAATGCCACTGCCCGTGGGCATTGCTGCTAATTTCATGATTAATGGTAATGATTACCTGATACCAATGGCGATAGAAGAGCCTTCTGTTGTCGCAGCGGCAAGCAATGCAGCGAAGATGGCAAGGGAGAAAGGCGGTTTCCTGACCAGTTCCACGGAACCCATAATGACTGGGCAAATCCAATTGACCGGTGTTTCCGACCCGTTCGCTGCGAAATTTGCCATTCTCGAAACTAAGCGCAGAATTTTAGCACTCGCGAACGAAAAAGACCCCGTGCTTGTGAACCTTGGCGGCGGTGCGAAAGACATCGAGGTAAGAGTCATTGATACAGCCGAAGGCATCGGTCCAATGGTGATTGTCCATCTACTGGTCAACGTTAAGGACGTAATGGGTGCGAATGCGGTAAACACGATGGCTGAAGCGGTTGCACCATTTATTGAGCAGCTCACAGGTGGAAAAGCGAATTTGAGAATTATCTCTAATCTTGCAACGTACAGGTTAGCGCGTGCAAGGGCAGTTTTCGCTAAGGATGCAATAGGCGGTGAGGAAGCGGTAGATGGTGTCATCAGTGCATACTTATTTGCAGACTCTGACCCATACCGATGCGCAACGCATAACAAGGGTATAATGAATGGTATAGATGCAGTTGTAATCGCTACGGGGAACGATTTCAGAGCGATCGAGGCGGGTGCACATACGTATGCAAGCATCACCGGGAAATGCCAGCCTTTGACGAGATGGGAAAAGAACCGCGACCGTGACCTGGTTGGAACGATTGAACTGCCAATTGCAGTGGGTATCGTTGGTGGTGCAACTTCCGTTCATCCTACTGCAAAAACGAACCTCAAGATACTTGGCGTGAAAACGGCAAACGAACTTGCCGAAATTATCGCTGCGGTGGGTCTTGCACAGAATTTCGCTGCGCTGCGCGCATTGGCAACTGAGGGTATCCAGAGAGGGCATATGTCGCTACATGCACGGAACGTTGCAATATCGGCAGGTGCAAAAGGAGAGCAGATAGACCGTGTTGTGGAAATACTGGTGCGCGAGAAGAAGGTAAGAATTGACAGGGCGAAGGAAGTGCTGGAAGAGATGACCTGAGAGATGAGTTTCAAGTCTAAGGAGACGGAAGTGGCAAGTCAGTTAA
>QEXZ01000281.1 GCA_003160755.1 Methanomicrobiales archaeon | reverse complement strand
ATGGAAGCGTGTTCTGCTAAGCTGAACAGCCTGCCTTATTCTTGCATCCTCTCTAAAGTTTCTTTATTCTCCGAGAAACGGGTCTTCGCCGTCATCGAGACAAGTTCGGTCCCAAGAACGAGAAACGCCTGCTTGTGCTCTTCTTTGCTTCGGTGCACCTGGAAAGGGGAGATACCCAGCTCGTTATACTTCGTGAAATCACAGTCCAACCCATTTTCCTCACAATACTTCTTCACCTGCGCTAATAACAGATGTAGGTGAATCAGCTCTTCTTTTTTCACTTTCTTTTACTCCCCCCCTACATAACTCAGCAATATTGATTAATTTGAGCAACTTAAAAATTAATTTGTCGCTATAAAAAGTTTTTCACCTTCTTGATCTTTTCCATATTCTTCCCCAATCCACTACAACCACTATAACCCCTGCGATTAATGCGGATAATATTTCTTGGATAAAAGTAAAGTCAAAACTTTAGGCACCAACCCCGCGTAGCGCATCGCAGCCCACTGCAAAATTTTTCTGCGATTTTTGGGCGATTGCAATTTGCGAACTGCAATTGATTTTGCGGAGCTGCGGATGCAATGCGGAGTTGGAGGCGTGGCAGGCTTTGCACATAAGCCCCCCCTAACTTTTAGCAAACTTTTAGATGCAACCCCGCGTGCCACCTCGCAGCCCACCATGCAGCTTTTTCTGCGATGCATTTGCAAGGTGCAATTGATTTTGCGGATGCTGCCTATCCTCGCACGTTCTTCGGCATCTCTGAATTTGCACCTAACCCCTAACTTTTAGCAGACTTTCGGTTTTTTAAAAATAGAAAAGCTTTTATATACCCTATGATGAACCTATGTAGAAACTGGGTTACATGCTCCGTGCTTATTTACAGGCTCTGTGCTTAAGTCGGAGTATGTGTCTTTTAAACGAGGTAAAGAAATATAAAAAAGAAAATCATAACAGGGTTAATTGTCTTAATATCAATCGAAAATGCTGAACACAAATCTGAAACATCTAGAAACGGAACAAGAAGTTAAGGAAACCGTGGAAAACAATGAAAATGTCATTGTTTGCTGTGGCAGAATGGGGCCGATGTGCGTCCCCGTCTATAGTGTTATGGAAGAATTGGAACAGACATATCCGCATGTCACATTCCGCGACCAGGATTTTGACATCCCTGCGGCAGACTTCATCAGAAATTTGCCTAAATGTGCATCTTTCATGGGATTGCCATTCACGGTGTATTTCAAGAATGGGAAGGTCGTAGCGGCCACAAGCAGCATACAAAACAAGGACCAGGTGATGGAAATCCTGGACATGGAGTTCGGTAAGCAATCGTGAGAACATTGACTCTGGAGCCGATTATTGGCGGATGATAAGT
>QEXZ01000280.1 GCA_003160755.1 Methanomicrobiales archaeon | reverse complement strand
AGAAGAAGATGTACAGCGGTTTCTGAAAATATTACGAAGGACAGGAATCATGTTTTTTGATGTTGTGCCTGCTCCGGTACTTGAAGAGGAGTTTGTGGATGGCCTGAGTGGGGAAAGATAAGGGGACAAAAGCATTTGAACCAGAACCCATTAGTTACATTAGTCAATCCTGTTGCGACATCCTTTCCCGCTCCACTGCCCGCGTCGCCATCAGCACACCAATTATTGTCTTTCCATCTCTTATCTCGCCGTTTCTTATCTTTGTCAATAGTTCGTTCAGGGGCACAAACGTTATCGGGAGTTCCGCATCGGCATCAGGCACTTTCTTCAGCCCACTCGCTTTGAAAATATGTATTATCTCGCTGCTGAAACCCGGTGATGGATAAAACTCCGTCAGTTTATCCATTTTCGAAGCTTGAAATCCGGTCTCCTCAACCAGTTCACGTCTGGCACATTGTTCCGCCGACTCACCCTGCTCAAGCGTACCCGCAGGTATCTCTAACGTTCCTGTTTCAACCGCTTTTCGGTATTGCTCCACCAACAGCACATCTTCGTCCATCAGAGCAACAATAGCTGCCGCACCGGGATGACCGACAATCTCACGCTTTTTTGTTCTTCCATCCGGCAATGAAACGGTATCAACGCGAAGATTAACTATTCTACCCGCGTATATTCGCTCGCTTTTAATTGTCTTTTCTTGGCTCATTGTTTTATTGCAACTTCTAATAAGTCGCCAATGAACGTGCCCGCTATGAAGATAATCGCAAGGAATACCACATTTGTAAACATTCCGATTGCACCCGCCGCAAAGAGGAGCGGGCCACCCAGCAAAAACCCAAAAAACCCAAAAAGTATTCCAATGATAACACCGTACACAATACCCTTTTTGAACAGTTTCCAGCGCTTTTCCTTCCCCGGTTTCACGTAGCCATATACCAATCCCGCGACAAACGCAAGCATCGTAAACATCATTTTTTTCGGTTGTTAAAACACTACATGAAAGGGGTATATAAAAGTTTCGTAATTGTACAGTTGCAGTAATCTGTGGTTATTAAAACCCAACAACTGCTAAGCACTTATCACCGTGCCGAACAAGTCCTTGTCGTCGGTCAAGAATTTATACACGTTTGATTCCTTTGATGCGTTAAAAATGGCAGAGGGGATGTTATTCTCGGATGCGAGCGTTGCTAACAGATAAACCTTCTCTTTCATCCCACCGGTTACATCCACATGCTCAGACCCTTTTAAGCTAACTTTATCCACTTCCGCAGGCGTTATTTTTCTTATCACTTCTCCTTCATCATCCAAAACACCATCTACATCCGTACCTACGCCAACCCTGCTCGCTTTGAACTCTTTCGCGGCATACACCACCA
>QEXZ01000028.1 GCA_003160755.1 Methanomicrobiales archaeon | reverse complement strand
ATGAGGGTGGCACCTTCAGGCAGGAGGTCTTGTTTTATCCTCTGTAACGCGGGGTCTACCAATAAAGAAAAAGAGAGAAGCATAGTAGCGATGACAATGCCCGAAATGAGCATGATTTTTTTCTTTAACGCTTCTATTATATATCCAAACTCCTCGCTAATGCTAATGCTTGTCATCTGTCATTGCTCCTGACTAAAGGGGAAGAGGATAAGAAAAAAAATGGAACAAACAGGAAATGAGATAAGTGAACCTGTGAGCGATGAGGAGCTTCCATTAATCGCGCATCTCGCCGAACTACGAAGAAGACTCATCGTTGTTTTAATCCCGTTCGCAACGGTTACTCTAATCATGTTCCCTTTTTCAAACGATTACCTTCACGTCTTATTAACCCATCTATTCCATGGAGATATGTCTTTATTTGTGTATGGCCCGATGGAATGGCTAAGCGTGAGGCTGTTGTTCTCCTTTTTATGTGCTCTTTCTCTTATTATACCCTTGTTACTATATGAGATTTTCGCTTTTATACGGCCGGGTTTATATCCGTCGGAGAGGCGATTTTTCCTGATTGTTGTTATTCCTTCGCTATGCTTGTATGGACTCGGCGCTTTCTTCGCCTATTACATCGTGCTTCCACACGTTTTTGATTACATTATCGCCTACTCCGGCGAGGTAGCACTGGTGAGGCTTTCTGCAAAAAGGATTTTCTCTGTTATCCTTTACACGGCTGTGGGATTCGGGCTGATTTTTCAAATCCCTTTAATAATGGCTTTGGCAGTAAGGATGAAGCTCGTCACGTATTCTTGGCTCAGGGATAAGCGACTGATATTTTATGGGCTGATAATAGGAATTGCTCTCTTTGTCATCGCCGACCCTACGGGTATTTCAATGTTGATGGCGGTGGTGTCAATAGCTATGTTCGAGCTTGGATTACTAATATCAAGACTCTCTTTAAAAAAGAAAGCTTGAAAGATTTACAAAGAAATAACAAGGTATTTTTCTTTTCCGAAAACGCTTTTCTTTTTAAAAAGAAAAGGGTTTACTTGTAAGCACGACTCCATGCACTATCGGGTCAATCATGCGGTAGAACCCTTCTTTCTCTTCGATGACTTCATCACGTCCGAAAAGCTCTTCCTTCCGTTCCTTTGCTCTAAGAATAGTCGAATAACATGTTACACCCCATAACTGGTTAGGGCCTATAACAATGTAAAACTTGCATGCTGTGAACTTCTGAATGGATGGTTATGTGTGAAAGAAAAATACAATACATTTTTATATACATACCTTCAACCTTAATTAATATTGTATAAATAGGAGGTGCCAAAAAAAACGATGATTGGAGGAATGCTTTTTATTGGTGGGATAGGACCAATGGAGATTGGGATAATAGTATTGATAATCATTCTGCTGTTCGGAGCAACTAAGGTGCCACAACTTGCAAGGTCGTTTGGGCAGGCAATGGGTGAGTTCAAAAAAGCGAAGAAGGAAGCGGAGATTAACTACAAAAAATTTGAGGAGTCGGTCACAGGCAGCGAAGAAGAGATTGCAGAAGCGAAGGCAAAAGCGACCGCGAAGACAAAGGGCGAGGAAGTAAACATAAAAGAAGTGGCTTCGTATATGGGTATAGATACCGAGGGGAAGACTGAAGAGGAGTTAAAAGAGGAAGTTCAGGCAAAGATGGATTCTTCGCCTAAGTCCGACTAAGATTGCTATCGTATATTAATCGGAAAAGGATGTTAAGGCTTGCATGCTCGGGTTAGATTAGTATTGCAAGCGTTTTTTATTTTAAATTAAAAAATCAAAAAAAAATAGCGGGTTGTGGATTTTGCTCAAACTTCAAACTTTCTTAAAGTTTGATTCATTCCACAACCAATTTTTTGTTCTTTTCTGTTTTTTGGTTTTCTTATACTATTGATGATAGAACATAGGGCATGACTTCACCAAGAGGCACGTTCGCACCGAAGAACACTGCTCTTCCCAGAAGTTCGCCGATTAGCGCACACACAAACACTGCGAATGTAAGAGCCGATGCTTTTGAGATGTCCTTCTTCTTCAGCGGCAATATAAGCGCTGCCAGGCATACGAGAGTCAGAATAACGCCTATTACCACTCGGGCATAGAATAGCGCGGTGTAATCACCGTGTAGCATGTTCTCCAGGGTATTCGCTTGAGCCAATGTTGCTGCTTCCGTCTCTGCGGTTTGTAACACAGATATGTTTGCAAACAGTGTAAAGAGCAGCACGATTACCATTACCAGCGCAATTCCGCATGTAGCCCAAAGGAGGCGGGTAAAGGGTTCCACCGCTTCTTTCTTAACTACATACTTCACTGAAAGAACTGCCGCTACTGCCGTTACGCCCACGAGTAGAGTGGTAACGAGGAAGAACAGCGGAGTTGTAGCTTGGTCCATAGCAGGCAGACCCATCATCATATATGCCTTTGCACTTACACCGAGGAACGCAAATCCCACAATCGCAGATATTATACCAACAACCTTCCTGAGTGGTATAAAGGGCTTTGCTATCTTTGGTATTAGTGGTATCCCCTTGAGACTGCCGTATTCTGGCTCAAATAGCCACAGCACCGTATATATCACCGCTAAGACTATAAACACGGTCAACACCAAGGACTCTCTACTCAGCCATGACGTAGCTAAGTTTGCGTTCATCGTCATCATCGCTTGTATCGGTCGTGCCTCGTGTGAAAGCATTGCTATCAGACCAATTATTGCGACCGGGACACATACCCATGCCCCGGTCTCAAAGAACTTCGCATCCTCCTTTCCCTTCGCGAGAAAATCTGCGATGACCATTGCTATCAGTGCGCCCACTGCCATCTGACTGAACACTGTGAATACAACGTATGCTGTGTGGCTCATGTTTTATTTACACCCCTACTTGCCTTTGCACCAATCTCCCAGCCATTCTCGCAGTATATGTTTTTGTTATCTCCGTGACATCCCCACCAAGCCGTGCCTTGGTTGCGCAGAAGGAAACGCATGCTGGTTTTGGTTCGTGCTGTATTAGATTCCCCGCTACATCCTTCTCTTGTTCATATGGAACAACGCAGAAAGTGCATTTGTCCATTATTCCCCTGAGTTCAACAGGCCCTTTATCCGGATACTTTGGAGCACCAAACGGGCACGCCCATCCGCAATAACCGCATCCAATGCACTTAGCCTTGTCGTTTATCACAATACCATCTGGTCGCTTGGTTATCGCTTTCGTGGGACACGCACTCAGGCATGCGGGGTCAGTGCAATGCATGCAAGCCATTGCTGCGTATTTTTCCCCTAGCTTTCCCTCGTTAAGTCTTATCACTCGTATCCTCGCTGTACCCTCTGGAACACCGTTACTGTCTTTGCATGCGGCAAAGCAGCCTCCGCAGTCTATGCATCTGTCCACATCATGTAAGAATTTATATATTACCATTTTTTATCCCTCCTACGCCCTGTATATATTACATTGGCACACTTTCGTCTCTTGCATCTGCATATGAATGTCGTACCCGTCAACGCAAATGATGTTGACTGAATCTCCGATTGCGATTTCACCGCATCCTGGCGGGTATCTGTCCTCATAAGACACGCCTTCAAATATGCCTGCCCAGTGGTAAGGCATAAATACCGTCTTCCTCTTCTCGTCGTATGGTACTGCTTCCGTCACATAAGCTTTTACCTTGCATCTCCCCCTGAGCGTCTCTACCCATACGTAGTCATCCGTTATTCCTGTTTTATGCACATTAACACCGATTTCGCTAGCAAGTTTTGGGTTCATCTCCACATACATCTCTGGCTGAAGCTCCGCAAGATAAGCGCATCCTCTCGTTTGAGCACCGCCACCCATGTGCTCTACCTGTCTGCCCGTGGTAAGAACGATTGGATACTTATCGACAATGTTCCTTCTCGCCTGCTGATTTGATTTATATGGTGCGGGTACTCTGTATTGGAATGCTACATCGTCGTACGTTGGATAATCATCAATTAGGTCGGGTCTTGGACTCTCGATTGGCTCTCTGTGTATTGGAATCGGATCTGCAAAGGTCCAAATCCATATCCTCGCTTTCCCTCTCCCTGTCGGTGGTTCGCCATCTGCAAGTGCACGCTCGATCTCCGCAGGGTCATAACCGTAGCCATACTGAGGAACTGGATAGTCCTCTCTCAGCATTGACTCACCAACGTGTTTACCAAACTTGTTCTCTGGAACGGTGTTGCCCCATTTCGCTCTAAAGTCATGTCCTCCTCGGCTTACAGGTTTCGAATTGTCATACAATAGCGGCGTTCCACAATGCGTATCGTTCCAGCAAGGCCATGGTAGTCCCCAGTATTCCTTAAGAGCTTCTGACCACAGCGTATCCCTATCAAAGGAAGTATCATACTCCTGCTGCCTCTTCAGCCTCTCTGGGTCTTCTCGCATTCCGATGACTAACATCCCCGCTTTTAACTCAGACCAAACATCCTCTGAACGTGCGTAAGTGAAGTATTTCTTGAATGGTAATCCGGTCTTCTCCTCTAACTTCGCTGCAAGTTCCTGATATATCACGAAGTCTGACTTACTTTCCCATAGCGGGTCTATAATCTTATGCCTCCACTGAACTTGTCTGCCGGTAGTTGTTACACTCCCCGCTTTCTCGAATGATGTGCATGCAGGAAGCAGTATTATACCATCTGACCTCTCAGGCATTGCAGAAGCAGGACTTGCACGCGGGTTAACGATGACTATGAGGTCAAGCTTCTCCAGTGCTTCCTTCTGTCTCTTCATTTCGGTGACTGAATTTAACGCTTCACCCCACACAAGGCAGACTTTTAAGTTATGTAGCTGGTCTATTTGTGATTCTGGCATAATAACGCCCTCATACCATCTCGCAACTGTAAATCCTTTCTTGCCCATTAACTCCTTCGATTCGAACCTGTTGAGCATCTCCTCGTATGAAATACCCCATACCTCGCACCAGTGCTTCCATGCTTTCTCGGAAAGTCCATAGTAACTTGGAAGCGTATGTGCAAGTAGGCACATGTCCGTAGAGCCCTGAACGTTGTCATGTCCTCTTAATGCCTGGCACCCGCCACCTGACCGTGCAGCATGCCCAAGAACTAATTGTAGAATGGCAGACATGTGGATGTTGTTCGATCCCACAGTGTGCTGAGTCTGCCCCATTGCCCAGAATATTGCAGATGGCTTATTCTCGTATAGCGTTCGTGCTATGTTCCTGATTGTATCAGCAGGCACCCAGGAGATGTCCTCTACCACTTCAGGCGTGTAGTCCTTTGCAACTTCCCATAAGTCATCGAATCCGATAGTCCTGCTCTTTATGAACTCCTTGTCGTGCCAGTCATTGTTCACAATGACATTAATGAGCCCAAGCATTATTGGTATATCTGTTCCAGGTCTGCACCAACTGAATATATCCGCCTTTGATGCGGTTTTTGTGCGTCTCGGGTCCAGAACGATTATTTTCGCACCCTTGTCCTTAGCTTCGAGGAAGTGCTGCATCGCCACTGGATGCGCTTCCGCAGCATTCGAGCCAAGGAAGAACAGGCATTTGCAGTGCCTCATATCGTTAACGTTGTTCGTTTGAGCGCCGAAACCCCACGTGTTCGCCAGTCCTTGGACCGTAGTAGAGTGGCATATTCGTGCTTGATGGTCAACATTGTTCGTGCCCCAGAAAGCAGCTAATTTTCTGTATATATAGCACTCTTCGTTATTCATCTTTGCCGAGCCCAAGAACATCACTGAATCTGGACCGTATTTGCTTCTCACTTCCGCCATCTTCGATGCAATCTCGTCCAACGCAGCATCCCACGATATTCTCTCCCACTTACCGCCAACCTTCTTCATTGGGTATTTCAATCTTCTCTCTGAGACCACCATTTCTCTAGTAGAAGCGCCCTTGGAACACATCCCGCCTGCATTTATCGGATGAGTATCCCAGGGCTCCATGCCCGTAAACACGCCGTCCTCGACCTTTCCGTAGAATCCACAGCCGACTGAACAATGTGAGCATATAGACCTCACAAGATCCACTTTCGGTTCTGGAGCCGCACTCGCGGGTTCGATCAGTTTATCCACAAACTTCGTAGGATAAGCGCCGACATCCCCGATTCCACTGATAGCTGCAGCCGTTCCTAAAGCCGTCAGTTTTGTGAACGTCCGCCGCGACATTCTGAAATCACTATAACTACTTATAGAATTCGTTCTTGTCGCCATATATTTCACCTTTTTTTCCTCCTGAAGGTATATATTCTTTTACCTTCAACTAATCATTTGTATATTTACAGTATATAAAACTTGCGGTTTTTTTACAGGTGTGAACGAACATGAAGTTTTAGCCGAAATTCTTTTTAAAAATAACCCTTCACGTGATTTAGTAAATTATTGTGAGGTTTTCCACCTTTACCCTAAACATTTTAGGTTTAACCCCCCCCCAAAAAAAAAACTCGCCTTAATTGCTCAAAATCGCGGGGCAAAATCAGAAAGCTACAGTTTGACCTTAAGCTCTTCCTTCAGCGTATTTAGCACGAGTTCCGCATCCACGCTCTGCACACCCTCTATGTTCTTCTTTTTCTCTATCACTGCTCCACATTTACCATGACCCACGCACTTAGAGATAACGAGCAGGTCGAAATCCCCGGTTACGTGGTGAATGCAACAACACTCATCCAGTTTCGCTATCTCCTTCCCCACCTCATCAACACTATATCCCGGCTTGATTTTTATCTTTGTGATTAACGTTACCATGCCGAGTTCAGAGGTATTGAGAACCGCAGTATAACCGCAGATAATGCCTTTTTCCACTAGCCTTTTTACTCTCTCGCTTACCGTAGCAGTGCTTACGCCTATTCTGTGCGCAATCTTCGTGAACGAACTACGAGAATCACGCTGCATTTCTCTCAGTATCTTCTTATCTAAATCATCCATCTTTTTATTGTATATAAACTATAGCTTCCTCCTATTTAAGACACAGATTTACACTGATTTACGCAGATTTGTTTTAGTTTTCCTTTCCTTTCTTTTTACATATCTTTTATCTCTTATTACTTATATTCACCAAGTGTGAATTTCAGCGTCTTTTTTGCTAAACACGTGCAGTGAATTTTCTGTCCTGGAATACCACCAAGCCAGTCTATTACATCTTCCTCTTCTATCTTTTCCGCTTGCTCTATCGTTTTCCCCTTTATCATCTCTGTGAGAGCAGACCCGGAGCTAAAAGCCCCTGCACACCCTATCGCCTGAAATTTCGCTTCCTTTATCACTCGTGACTTCGGCTCGATAGTCAGAAAAATCTCCATCGTGTCCCCGCACGGACCGGTATGTACAAAATAAGCGTCAGGGTTATCTATTTTCCCTACGTTCACTTTCTTGAGAAAGTATTCTATCGCTATGTCTGAATATCCCGATATTTTTAGTAAGTTTTTTATATCCCCTTTGCCTGACATATCCATCACCTTTTAATATTTTGCACCTTCATATTATATAAAGCTTAATGGTTTTTAACGAATATAGAAATTTCAGCATATGTTTTTAAACGAACAGGGAATAAACTAACATAGGCAAATTGCAGGCACTTTTACCTCATTCCAACAATTCCCCGATCACCGCATCTTCTAACAGAAGAAAACCTTTTGTGAGTTTCGCAATGCCCTTGTAGAAATCCGATTGTTTGTATTCATATAGCGCATCGCAGAAATCAGGCACCCATTTCAATAAATGGTCGTTTAGAAATTTCTTCTGCTGCTTTAAGCACTCCCTCCGCTTTTCTTCATTTTCCGCACTGAATTCCAACTCACATAGATGATGCATAAACTTGAGTTCAAATGCGATATGGTCTTCTGGCTCTGCATAATCCTTCGATTTAGCGACACCCGCTTCCCTACACGCTCTCTTCACTTCTAATAGCGATTTCCCCATTAGCTTTCCATCTATCCACCAGGACTCGTATGGCTGCACTGGTGGTCTATGAGGCCCGATGAATAAAAGGGTGTATTCGTCTACCAGGTCTTCATACAATTCATCCACCGTTTTGCGTTTGCCTTTGCGTTTCTCCATAAATTCGTTTAATAAACGAAACCCTTCGGATAGCTCTTCGTCTAACGCTATCGAATCAGAGAAAGAGATTTTTCCGTTCGCCAGATCATCAGCAAATGCTCTCGGTGGATTCTCTAAATACATTCGATACAAAAACGCATAAAAATTTTTTCGCGTTCCCAAAATTTCTTTTGTTTCCGTCATCGTATTCGTTTAGCCCCTTTTATAACCACAGATTACACTGATTTACGCAGATTTATTTATTTTAGTTTAACCATGTTGATTCTTATCATCTGTGTTAATTAAGCCCTTTCCGGGCTTGCGTGGATGTGGGCAGAGCCCACAAGCGTTAATCTGTGTCTATAATTTATTTTCTGTTTTCTCGTTTTCCAACTAACCGCCCTCTACACTCATCTTTCTATACGTCCACTCAACCGCTTTTGAAGCTCTGCAGTCCTCGCAATATCTGAGCAATTCTATTTTTTCATCTATGCTGAGTTCTCCTTCGCCTACTACTTTGCCTTCATCTTCACCTTCATTTTCCTTTAATAGCTTTGATATTCGCTCAAATGCCGACCTGCTCATAAATAATTTCCCGCATCCCGCACATGCAATGAACTCAGATTCAGCGAGTTTTTTTCCTTCTTCGTCTACCAGTCGCGAGAAATCAAGCACTTTCTCTATGATTATCGCTTCTTCTGGACATGCTTGCGCGCACAAGCCACAGGCAATACAGCGCCCATAGGCAAAATTAATCGTGTTCTCTTCCTTACTCAAGGCGTTTGTCCTGCACATGTTCACGCAGGCATTGCACATCGTGCATGCGGAGTTAGAATCAATGGAGACATCAGCGAATGGGAACTGCGTGTTTTTTTCTATTAACGTTGGATGCACGTTGGTATTCACGAAAAAGCTCCGCATTAATTCCAACAGCACATCCCTCTTGGGTTTACCAAAATCAATCATTTCTCGCTTCTTGTTCCTAATAGGAGAAGGGTTTAAGTCGTTGGCAAAATTCGCCATCTTATTCACTGCATCGCCCGGTGTATCACTTACCAGTAGCACTCTTTCCGCACCTAAATTGAAGGCAGATAAAGCCATATTTGCAAACTTTACCGTAGGTTCAATCTGTTCGAGATGGCTATTACCGTTTTCGCATCCCCACAGAACGACACCATCCGCACCGAGTTCAAATGCACTAAGTATGTGCGTCTCCGATACCAGATCAATAGAAGGCACGAAGAGGGGTAGCACCGCAGGATATTTTAGTTTCTTCCTGCCAACCACGTTTAAATCTTCAATGCGTTCTGAAGAGGCAAATAAGAGAATCTTTTGCGTTAAATCCGCAGACAACAGATTTTCTATTTGAGCATATATTAAATGGTTGGGGTATTCCTCTAATTGCGGGACTGACAAAGGGCATAAGGCACAACAAAGCCCGCATCCTTGACATCTGACCTCGTTGAACGCCATCTTCGCACCTTCCCTCGTTATCGCCTCGTAGGGACAGGGTAAACAGGACTCACACCCTATTAATTCGCTCTTACCGCTTGCGCATCTTTCCAAATCCAAATCCAGAAATTTCGTATGCTCTATTTCTCCTAAATTCGTAATCACGTCAACTGCTTTCCTCATTGCATCTTCGTAATCCGCTGCAGTGTAAATCCCGAATTGGGTTGACCCGTTCCAGCCGCATCCCTCCGCAATCGCCAGAATTTGACCCGTATGGATGACTTCACGGTTGTGGAACTCAATGGCGCCAGTTGGACATACATCAATACAATCGCCACATTCATCGCATCCCGCTTCAATTGTGTACACCGCATCATATCGTATCGCATTTTTCGGGCACGCATCAGCACAAAGACCGCAGGATATGCACTTCTCTACGTCTATATTTCTCTCTATTTCCACCTCAAATCCGCCGATATCACCGCTTATGCCTTTAACTTCGCCAATGTGTATCTCCAACTCATCACACCATTCTTGAACATTTTTTGTCAATAGATGGACGTTAGCCAGATGGGAAAGACTTTTTGCAACTTTTACGGCTCCTCTGTCCTCCTCACCGACCACCAACACATCGTATCCAACACCCACCACGGTTTTTTTAGGTTCTGGAAGCGTGGTTTTTATTGTAATGTAGCTGATAGCGGCCTTTATCATAGCCTTCGCCTTTTCTGTCGCTTCTTTTCTGCCGTGCACCCAACCACAGTGTTCGCGGAGGTTTAAGAAGAAGATGTCACGGCCAAATCCAGTGGTTACCCGCTCAAACTGTCGTTTTTTTTCACTACAGCCCGCTATTAATATGCCGTCAAGCTCCAACCTTCTGAGAGCGTCTATGATATAATCCAACCCGGCCTGACATAACTGGTCATGGAGTTCAACGATTTCAACTTCTTTATTCTTCTTCAGACTCTTTTTGACGTTTTTAAAATCTATATCTATTGTACCGTTGCAGGCGCAAAGAAAGATACCCAGTCGCATAAATACTACTTTTTATTGCTGCAATAAATAACTTGCTGTTTTTTTTTGCCGCTTTGAGATAGCAAATAAAAAAAATCTAAAACCTTATATGCCGTGAATTTCAGGCTATTAACTTAACTTAATAGAAACAAAATTAAAAATATTTGTTAGATAATGTAAGTATAGAACATAGCAAACAACCAAAAAGTGGGAGAGACATGATTCGCATAACACAGCTTGTTCATGGAAAGGGAACGGTTAGTGAAGCATTAAAGCACCGGAAAAAATCGCCGCATCAGGTTCCAAGCAGATTACTCGCATTTGCTGAAACGCGCAGACCCGTGGTTTTCTGGAACATTACGAACAAATGCAACTTAGCCTGTACGCACTGCTACATTAATGCTCGACCAGAACTGAATATAGAAGAGGAATTATCATTAGAAGAGGCAAAAGCGTTCATTGACGACCTTGCCGAGATGCGAGTGCCTTTGCTTTTGTTCAGTGGTGGCGAGCCGTTGGTACGAAAAGATTTCTGGGAACTCGCGGCTTACACAACTGCGAAGGGGCTGAAAACCGCACTGAGCACCAATGGCACGCTGATAACAAAGGAGGTTGCAGCAAGAATAAAGGCACACGGAATCGAGTATGCCGGTGTGTCGCTGGACGGTGCGAAAGAGGAAACGCACGATGCCATCAGGAACCAACGAGGGTGCTTCCGAAAAGCAGTGCAAGCGTTGAAGAACTGCGCAGAAATTGGGCTTAAAGCGGGTATCCGGATCACCATTACGCGAGATAATTATCAAGAAATAGAAGACCTGCTTGACTTTGCCAGGGTTTTAAAAGTGCCACGGTTCTGTGTTTACTGGCTTGTTCCAAGTGGAAGGGGGAAAGAGATTTACGAGAAGCAATTAAAGCCCGAAGAAGTTGCACATATCTTTGACCTGCTGTACCAGCGGGCACGGGATTTGGACCCCGAGGAAATGGAGATTCTTACGGTAGATGCACCTCAGGACGGCATTTACCTGTTGAATAAATTAAGAGAGGACAATAACCCCGAATACGAAAACGCACTTAAATTGCTGGAATACACCGGTGATTCCTGCAGTGCTGGCGACCGCGTTGCGAACGTTGACCCTGCAGGGAACGTGTATCCATGTCAATTCGCGCAGTTAGAAGAATTTAAAATCGGAAACATCCGCGAGAGAAAGTTCAGCGAACTGTGGAATGATGCAGAAAATCCTGTTCTCGCTGCGTTCCGCGAAAAGACGAAGTTCTTGAAGGGGAAGTGCAGTTCCTGCTCACAGAAGGATTTATGCGGCGGAGGATGTCGAATAAGGGCATACGCAGAAGAGGGCGATATATGGGCTGAAGATCCGTTGTGCCCTATTAATCCCAATCCCAACCACGAGATTACACATAAGCCCTTACAGGGCTTGCGGGGTCGTGGGGCAGAGCCCCTCAATTACCACGATAGAAGAGAGGAAACAAATTAAAATCTTGCTGGACCGCCCGATGAAAGCGACCAAAAAAAACATTGTGATTCTCATTTCTTGCCTGCTGGTAGCGACAGCGGCAGTGTCGTATTTCGGCTACATTGAGTTCCTGAGTGAACCGAATGCCGCTACTACACCGTCACCTGAAGTGAACCTGATCGTAAATGTGAATGCTTCTGCAATCGCTCCCGATGAACTCCTGGGTATGAAGAAGGTAGTAGTATCCTGCGGTGAGAATGCACTGCAGCGTGTAAAACAGTCACATACGGGCAGTATTGAGCATATTGAAGACGTAGCAATCGTGCATTATATGAATATGGAAGAAGGTAAATTCCTGACCCTGTGGACGACTCAGTATCCAAACGAGACGATTGCAAACGACGAGACTGAGAAGATGGTGGCAGGTATGCAAAAATGGGGAGGGAGTTGGGCGTCCGATCTAAAGGAGCTTACAATCGCTGAGAAGCAGGTATATCAAACTTCGTCAGATGGTGTTACTTACCAGTACTTCTGGGCAGACCGCGAGTGGTCGTTTTATATCATACCTCACGACCTCACGGAAGACGAGATTGCAGAGGTTATAGGGACTATTCCCGGCGAAGGCACTTTTTATAACCACAAGATTACACAGATTTCCACGAGAAAATAATAATAATAATAATCGGTTTTCAGTGCTTCATCTATGATTTCACCCCCAATTAACCTCTGTTTCTTGTGTTAATCTTGTGAAATCTCGTGGTTTTTTACATTGGCTATGCATCCATTTACTCTTCAAGCACGAACTCAAAAGTAAGAACCATTATCGCAGTTATCAGGAACAGAAAAGCGATTAACAGTCTCAATTCGGGTATTACTTCGGCTATACCCGAACCACTGACGATTTTCTTTGTTGCCATGACCGATGGTATAAGCACCGGCATACAAACGGGAATAAGGAGAAAAGAAAGAAGCAGGGTCTTGCCTTCCGAAAACATTACGAGCCCGGAAACAAAGGAACCTGCGAACGCAAGTCCAATCGCACCTAAGAAGCATACAAGCAATAGAGCGGGGAATCGTGTGCCCAGCTCGAGATTTAAAAAGATAATGGAAAATGGAATTAACACGCATTCAACGAAAAATAGCAGTGCCGTTCCATAGATGATTTTCCCGAACAGGATTGCCAGCGATGAGCAAGGCAGGGTTTTCAGACCGCCAAGCGTTCCCCGGTCTGCTTCACGCGTGAACGAAGTGGTAAACACAAGGATACTTGAAAAGAAAAGGATTACCCATAGTGCCGCACCTGCCACTTCGGGGTCTGTCACACCGCCGCCACCGCTACCGCTCCACGCAAAGCTGCAAATCAGAATGGAACCCACCGAAAAAGAAAGGATAGATAGAATCTCATAAGAGCGCCGGAATTCTGTCCTCAGGTCTTTCTCCGCTATTCCCAATGCTGCTCTTTGGAATTCTCCACTCCGGATATTTTTCATTGTATAAAGTATAACCTCCTTCCATTTGAGACACGGATTTACACTGATTTACGCAGATTTATTTTTTTTCTTGTTGAAACACCCCTCTCTATCTCTAAAATGTCATTTCTCCAACTATTTTACCTTTATCGAGCAAAATCCCCTTATCGCAAATCTTCTTCGACCACTCCAGGGAATGGGACGATATTAATAGCGTCTTGCCTTTGCCTTCGTGACTTTTGAAGTAATCTACAAGCACGTCACAGGTTTTCGTGTCCAGCCCGGAGAAAGGTTCGTCAAGCAGAATTAAATCAGGATTGTGGATTAACGCCCTCACGATGTCCGCCCTTTTTCTTAATC
>QEXZ01000279.1 GCA_003160755.1 Methanomicrobiales archaeon | reverse complement strand
ACGAGATAGAAGAAGAGGAAGAGTGGGAGCGAGAAATAGAGATAAAATCTGAAGACCTCTACAGCTTGATGTTTGATTGGCTGGACGAAATGATTTTTATGTTCGAAGCCGAATCGCTGGTAATGAAAAAGTTTGATATAGACGTGAATTCCACGGATTTCAGCATAATAGGTACGTGCAGAGGCGGGAAGTTCGACCCGTACAAACACGACTCAGGCATAATAATAAAAGCCGTTACGTACAACATGATGGAGATAAAGAGGAACGAAGTTTGGCATGCGAGGGTCGTTTTAGACGTCTAAATTTACCTCTATCGGCTTACCCGCAATCGCTTCCAACGTATCGGGTAAACGCCTCGTTTTTGCTTCGAGTTCCTCTTCCAGCGAAACTACATGCCTTTTTGAGCGCTCTACTCCTTCTCGTAATCGCGTGAGTTGTCCCATGGCAGATGCAATTGATTGTTCGACCTTTTTTCGTTCTTTATGTATTGTCATCTCCAAAAGTTCGCCTTTAACCTGCACAATTTGCGATTGTAATCCTTCACGTTTTTCGTTTATAGCCGCTAACTCGCCATTTAACAGGCGGTCTATCCATTTCAGTGTCTTGTCTCGCTTTCGCTCCTTCAGGATAGAGCTATCTCCTTCAATAACATCCTTTATAGAGCACAGAAAAACGTTGATGTCCTCATCGAGCGCTCGAATTGGAGAAGACAGGATTGAAGATACCGCTTTTCGCTCATCGGGAGTAAGAGTATGCCGCCCCGCCTCATCCTGCTTCTTCAACAGGTTGAGTTCTTTGTTAATCGGTGAGAACAATTTGCTAACGTCCGATTCGAGTGTGCTCAACTCCCGCTCCAGGGAAAACAATTCTGTTTCGAGTGTTTTGAAGCGCATCCATTCTTCCTGGTCTTCAATCGCGCTCAATCTTTTCCCTTCTTTTTCTATTTCCCGCTCGAGTGCCGAACACTCTTTCTCTCGCGCACTAACGTTCTCTTTTTCCTTTGCTATCTTTGATTTTAGCTCTTTTATGTCCTCTACTATCCCGGGCACCCGTTCCAAATGCATAATCTGGCTTTCTTTACCGCGTATGGGTGCGATGAGCTGGTCAAGTGCCGTTCTCAACTGATTTAGTTCTGCAACGGTTTCCTTAACCTCATCCGGGAAGAGTGACCGAACGTGGTAGATGGTCTTCGATGATTTGTCAAAGACAAACGCTATGCTGGATGCAGTGGAGTCATAAAAGGATAAAACGGTTTTATAATCAGTTTTGCTCGGAATCTGTATTTTTTCGGTCAGCGAACGGAGACGTTTTACCATTTTATCTCGCCCTGACAATCCTATTTTTTCTACCTGCACCGGCATATCTTCCGCCGGTTCGGCATC
>QEXZ01000278.1 GCA_003160755.1 Methanomicrobiales archaeon | reverse complement strand
TATCCTCCGTGAGTTCAGAGGGTCGGTTAGGAAAAGAAGCGTCAGGAGTTACAAACAGCAGCGCATCGGTCTTTAGTTTTACTCGTTTCATCACGTCTGGCGCTACCAATCCCATGCTCCCGTTTCCGCAATCCAGCACGATTCTCCTCTCTTTAAAGATGTTCTTGCCGTTACTCTCAAATCGTTCCGCTATGTATTCTATATACTCATTCTTCAAATCCACCTCTTGATAGTCGCCGATTTCATTCCAGTAAGCTCGTCCCTCGTGTTCTTTCCCTTCCAGCACTATGTCTCGTATCTCTTCATTCTCATCAGCGGAAAACCCTATTCCTGCTCCTGTATAAAGCTTCACGCCATTCCATTCGGGTGGCAGATGCGATGCCGTCACATAAGCAGTTATATCCTTCTTGAGCTGCCAGCCGCAGAAGGCGGAAACGCCAAATGAGGTTGTTCCTGCACTGGTCACGTCCATACCCGAAGAGAGCAACCCAGAGACAAGTGTATTTGTGAGCACCCGGGAGGAAGAGCGTATGTCGTTACCAACAACCACATTCTTTTTACCTCTCTTTTTTGCATACGACCCCAAAGCCAAGCCTATTTTTAGCATCGTCTCGGGGTACAAATCCTCATTATAAATTCCCCTTATGTCATACGCCCGGAATATGTGCGCAGGTATTTGTTTTTCGTGCATTGTCATAGGTAAATAAGAATTAACTTCCCATAAATTTATATTTTGCTTCGTCATCATTTGAAAAATCCGTTTGCAAAAGCTCTTTTTTTAACCACAGATTACACAAATTTTGCACTTTGCAGTTTGTTTTGTCTGTGTTAATCTGCGTTAATCTGTGTCTATAATTTACTTTCTCGTGGAAATCTGTGTAATCTTGTGGTTAATAATCAATGATTCTCGGAATGACTATATCTACCTCACACCTTCCAAATCATCCAAAAACGCCTTCACCGTCTCTTCCTTCACATGCGGCATTATCACCAATCGAAGCGCCTTTGGCATCCTTGTTACGGAAACTCTCCATCCCCTCTCCTCTAACGCATTCGCTACCCTATCCACCTCGGCTGCCGGAAAACTCAACGTTACCACGTTCATAACGGGCTCTATCACAGGAGAAACCCCTATCGCCTTCGCACCTTGCACCAACGTCCTCGTTAGCTCCATACATTCGCTTACTATCTTCTTCAGACCTTCCTTACCGAAATACTTGAGGACGGCATAAGTAGCTGCTACGGATGCACCGCTTCTCGTGCCTAACAACGAACACTGCTCCCTGGTCGTCAGATAGGGTGTGAGCACCGCCAGCTCGCTTAAATACGATTCGTCACGAAACAGAATACATCCGGCAGGAATCGTGCTCATTCCCATCTTATGCGGGTCTATTGAAATTGACGA
>QEXZ01000277.1 GCA_003160755.1 Methanomicrobiales archaeon | reverse complement strand
GTAAAGTTGGTGAGTCAGGAAAAATTTACGGAATTGACATGTCCAAAACAATGCTTGACTTAGCCCGGGAAGGACAAATAGAAGTAGTTAAAAATATTGGATTTAATAATATGAAATTCCTACATGGTTTTTTAGAAGACCTTCCTCTGGTTGATGCGATGGCTGATGTCGTGATTTCTAATTGTGTTATCAACCTGTCAGCGGATAAACGGAAGACTTTTGCTGAAATTATGCGTATCCTTAAACCCGGGGGAAGATTATTCATCTCTGATATTGTTAGTGATGAATTGATTCCTCTTGATATTCAGTATAATGAAAAACTACGGGGAGAGTGTATTGGTGGAGCGATGCAGGAAAAATACCTCTTTTATATACTGGAAAACCTTGGTTTTCAAATGATACATTTAAAAAAACGATTTCCCTACCGAATAGTAAAAGGATACACCTTTTATGCAGTAACTTACTCTGCCTATAAAAAAGGAAGAAAAGAAAAAAAGAAAAATGTTGTCTATCGGGGTCCTTTTAAGGCAGTAGTAGCCGATGATGGCAAAATAATCTATCGAGGCATTAAGACGGAAATTCATTCCGGAATAGATAAGAATTTGGACGAAACTTTTTTTGAACTGAATGAAAATGGAGCAGTAATAAATATTGACCAGGATATTAATTGCTGTTGTGAAATTGCTCCGGATGTTACTATAAATCTTAAAAAAATAGATGATATAAAAACTAGCACAAAATTTTCTCAGGATTGTATGGTATGCGGAGCAAAATTACAATATCTGGAAAAAAGCATTCAGCAAAGCTGCTATTTCTGTGGTCGAAAATTATGGACGAATACGATATGCACGAATGAACATTTTGTTTGCGATAACTGTCATTCGCAGGATGCCCTGGATTTTATTAAAAGTTTTTGCCTAAATGTTCGAGATAAGGATATGATTGCTCTTTTTAAAAAGATCAGGGCACATCCTTCTGTTCCTATGCATGGTCCGGAATACCATTCCCTGGTTCCGGCAGTCATATTAACTGTTTACGGGAATCTCTCAGGGCAAAATACCGAACAATTAATTTTTGAAGCTATCCATCGAGGAAAGACAATCATTGGAGGAGCTTGTTCATTTTTAGGTATATGTGGTGCAGCTATTGGTGTAGGCATTGCCCTATCTTTATTATTAAAAGCTGATCCTTATAAAGCCAGGGAAAGGCAAATTGTACAAAAAGTAACACATCAGGTTTTAAAAGAAATTTCCCGTTATCATGCACCTCGCTGCTGCCAAAGAGATTGTTGGCTTGCTTTAAAAGCTGCCTCACAAATTTTACCCAAATATCTTGATATTGAATTGGCCGCAGAAGAAAAATTAATTTGTGAACAATTTTCCCAAAATAAAGAATGTATTGGAAAATT
>QEXZ01000276.1 GCA_003160755.1 Methanomicrobiales archaeon | reverse complement strand
CAAGTGCACCATACAGGCCGGATAGCAGCCCAACGAAGAGTACAATCGTATAAACGAGCTCAACCCCGGGCACGCCATGCAAATGCCACGGCTCGATATACCAGGTAACCTTGAGAAACACGAAAGCACCGGCGGCTACCATTGTCGCTGAGTGCAGGAGTGCACTAACGGTTGTGGGACCGGTCATCGCCGTCATTAACCACTCAGAAAACGGAACCTGCGCCGACTTGGTGAACAGCCCCATAAGGAAACAAAGCATGAGAATTATTGTTCCCGCAGCGCCGATACCCATGAATAGCGAGCCCCAATCTATCTCCGATATATTGAGATTACCGGTCAGTACCCAAATCGCCGCGATTGCGAAGAACATTGGCACGTCACCAAACCGTATGGTCGAAATAGCACGCCAGCCGCCAAAGCTCGGTGGCCAGCTCAGTTTCAGCGGTCCCACCTTCCTTCCCGCTTTACCCACGTATGCAATGTCGTCATCATCACGGAACCAGTGCCCGATTAGACCCCACGATGCCGCTCCCAGTCCTTCCCAGCCCACAAATAGCAGGAACAAATTGTCACTGTACACAACGAGCAGCATTGACGCCGTGAACAAATTAAAGAAGAACCAGTACCAAGAAGGTCGGTAATCGCCCTTCATATAATCCAGACCGTAAACGGCAATGAAGAAGGCGATAAGCGCAGTTACAACACCCATATACCGCGCTAAATAGTCCGTTATGAGCACGATGTTTATTCCAAGGTCGGGAATCCACGGATATGCGAATTGACATGCTGGCAACTCCTTCGGGAAAGTGAAAAAGATATATAGACTCATCAATACCGAAACGAAGATACCGAACACCGAAAGGTAAGGCAGTTTCTCCGTCCACACCTTGCTCTTGTATGCCAGGACGATGGGAATACTGCTGATTACGGGCGCCAAGAAAAGCAGCAGGAAAACTACCCAGTTATCAATCATGGCACAAGACCCCCTAACCCCTGAATTAGCGCCGTTGATAGCGGTGGGAACAATAACAGCACGGAAACAATACCGATTATGTAAAGAGGCAGGTACAGGTAGCTGCTTATCTCCAACCTCTTTGTGTCCTTTGGTTTACCATAAAATACTTTCATTATCGTGTAGAAGCCGTACCAGACAGAGAGCATAAACATAAATATCATAGCCAGAATAAGCGGTAAGCTCCCGGTCCACCCAAGGAAAGCGGGAGATTCGGGGTTGAGGAACGTCTCTACGGCACCGCGTAATATGAAAAATTCACCTATCATCCCTATTGTTAACATTCCGCCAAGGTTCAGGAATCCAACCACAGCGGCATTAGAAATCGCGGGAATGGAATCGTGCAAACCGCCCATCTTTGTAAGGTCTCGCAGACCATGATGAACCGCGATGATCC
>QEXZ01000275.1 GCA_003160755.1 Methanomicrobiales archaeon | reverse complement strand
ATTCCAGTAGAAATTGAGGTATAATAAAACTTCTGTATGGCATCTGTCAAAAATGGTAGCATTATCGATGGTTCAATATATCGGCAATTTTTGAGTTACCCTTTAATTTGAAGAGGATACGAAATTAGTGTAAAGTCCCTTGTCCGCTCCTTCTGCTTTTTATCCGCCTTCATTCGTATCACAATTTATTTTACTCTCTATATAAATGTTTCTAAACTCTCTCCCAATAGCACCGGCATTAATCGCCGGGGTTATAGTGATTGTGGTGGATTGGAAAAACTCCGCATCCGCAGCCTCCGCAAAATCAAGCAAATTGCAACGCCCAAAAATTTGCGTGGTGGGCTGCGATGTGCTACAAGGGGTTGGCAACTAAAAGTTTGCAAAAAGTTAGGCTTAGGTGCAAAGCCGGCCACGCCTCCAACACCGCATCCGCACCACCGCAAAATCAATTGCACCTTGCAGAATGCAGTCGCTTAAAAATTTGCATGGTGGGCTGCGGGGTGCTACAAGGGGTTGGTGCCTGAAGTCTTGGCTTTAAGCCTTTTCTTCTACGGAGATTTCACCCGCCATTTCGCATAACGTTTTGCGATAAAAGAAGTTCGCTGAAAGCGAATTTGGGGAAAAAATCTTTGATTTCCCTTTTATCCGCTGTAACATATATAGAGAAAAAGGAAAAGAGTTCTAAGGAATGTTAGGCGAAGCGGCAGTATGAGTAGGTTAGCTTTTCTTTCCAAAGAATTCTATCATTCCTAAGAGCATAAAAGCTCTCGTCATCATCGCAAAGAAGGTACTGTATGCAATCAACAGGGGCACTTCGGCAAACAACTTACGCGGGTCATCACTCTCCCACCCCCATTCGCTCCACGCATATTCATATGTTGCAACATAGATAGCTAGATAGATCACCAGAGCCAGGATGCCCACTACAAACGAGATCCATGCCTGATGCTGGATTTTACGCCGTTTTCGCTGCTCCTTGAATGTGCTGCGGTTGGTAAAAGTCGATAAAATGACGAACAAGCTGACAAGTGTGGCGATGGCTGTGATCAAGGACGGGGAGAGATGCGCATACACTCCGTCCTCCTCAACAATTTGCAAGGGTATGACCATGACGAATACGTTGGAAAGTGGGAATAATACCGAGATGCCTGCCAAGCTGCCCCATAGATTCTGGAGAAAAAGAATGAAATCCCTCAATTCCTTAAAAAATGCTGCTCCTTTGTTTGAAGTACTCATGTTCTCACCTCACTACTATATTTTATTTCTGCCTCAATATAGCCGTTTCGCACAACTTCGGGATATCCAAACTTGAGTTCGTATATCCTTCCATTTTGGTGGTATATCCGAAGTTTAGTTCGTATATACCCCTCTTTGGGTGAACTTCGATCATTTTAAAATTATACCCCTCTTTTATCTAAGAGCAGGG
>QEXZ01000274.1 GCA_003160755.1 Methanomicrobiales archaeon | reverse complement strand
ACTAAAAGCGGCTTTCAATAACGCCCGCCCTACTCCTCTTCCTCTGTATCGCGAATCAACCGCAAGTGCAAATATCCGCCCTTCGCCTTCTGGCGTTAATACTACCACTTCAAAAGCTATTATCTCCCCTCCTTTCTCCGCAACCAGGAAACCTTCAGACCATTCCTCGTATAAATCCAGATACATACCCGCATCGCCGTCCAGAGACGTTTGTTCCTCTATCTCTGCCACTCTCCTGATGTCGGGCATTTCAAAATTCCTTATTGTTATCATGAACCCCTTTGTCGTGCGGACGTGGACCCTCATGGCGTTCACTCTTCCTGTTCCTGTTCCTTTTCGACCGTATATTCAATCAGAAGTGCCGCCATCTTCTGCATCAGTTCCTCGCTCAACTCAAGCAGCCCTTTGTTTCCTCCGCTCTTCCGTGCACGTTCACGCCATTTCTCTATTACCGCTTCTTCTCTTTGCCTGTCCACAACAGGCTTATTCATCTGCATTTTCGCTTTCTTCGCCTGCTTTGCATATTGCATTCTGCGGATAAGTAAATCAGCAATTGTATCATCTACTTCATCTATCCTTTTCCGTATCGCATCCAGATTCTTCTCTTCTGCCGTCATAGCATTTACCATCTATAATCTTTTATAAAGGAAAGGAGTAAAATAACAAAAAAGTAACAAATTCAAGATGCCCATGCAAGGAAGAGATAACGAAAGCGAAGCTGAATCAGAACCCGACCCTCCGAATAGCTCTAATAACCAGAGCTTGGGACGGATAAGCAGCACAGGTATGACCAAGGGTAAATACAAGGACAAATGCAGCTTTTGGCAGAAGAAAGGGGTTAAAGGAACGTATGAGTATGAGTACGAGAATGAGACTGAGGATGCGAAAACGGCAAAAGAAAGCCGCATCTGGGAGCACAGGCACAGGCATGAGCTCATCTCTTATTGTTTCGCTCGTCCAAACAACCCCTGCTATCCGTTTTAACATCAAAAAAAAAATCCCAAATCTCAAGCATTTTTTTCACGACTTCTCCGACTTGTTCCGACAGGCCCCCTTCTCGCTGCTATTTTGCTCTTTCACCGGCCTTCTGGCGGGAATTGGGCTGAGTTTGATGACCGATATGCTACAACTACTACCCGGTCTTATGATACTTATTCCGCCGGCAATTGCCATGCGTGGTAACGTTTACAGTGCCTTAGTCTCTCGATTAGGAACGTCCATGCATCTCGGTCTTTTCTCACCTACGCTGAAAAAGGGGAATGTGTTGTACCAGAACGTCTATGCGTCTTTGTTGCTAACGATGATTCTTTCCGTTATTCTCGGCGTATTAGCGAAATTAATGGCAAATGCATTTGGAACGTCGAGTATTTCTGTTTATGGATTCATTCTCATTTCGGTAATCGGTGGTTTAATATCGGGAATAGCTCTGCTCGGTATTGC
>QEXZ01000273.1 GCA_003160755.1 Methanomicrobiales archaeon | reverse complement strand
TTATCTCATCGCCTAATGTGCTCTGGTCGTTGGCTTCTGCCATACTGCTGCGCCCCAAAGCGAGCCATTTAAACGGCGATGTCGAGACACCATTCATCAATTCCGCTCTTCTTTTCAGTCCATCATTTACCAGTGTTGTCATTTTCCTTCTTCATCTCCTCTTTCTGGAGTGGGTATATCTGTGCCCCGTTCCTTAACGTTTCCGTCTTTATCCCTGATTACCCACTCTCCTACTATTCCACTTTTTCCTTCTATGTTTCCTTCTCCCATTTCTCTTCTTTTATCCTCCTTTTATTTTTTTTAAGTCGTATCCTGTATAAACCCCACTGCGTACTTCCATTTACCCGGTGCCCATTCGTTTTCTATGAATTTGCCACTTATCGAGCATTTTAAAAAATCCGTCCCGTTTATTGTTAATGTTTTTTTCAATCCTATTTTTGCTCTCAAATTTGATATGTCTGAGTAAGTTTCCGTTTGGCACCTAAAACTAATAGAAAGTGTAGTTTCCGTTGATGTTTGGGTGGATTGTTTTCCCGATAGCAGTAATGTAATACCAGTTAGCACATTGTCCCCCCTGTCAAACGGTTCGGGATTTATCAGGTCAATAGTGTCAAAAGTAACTAAGTATGCCATTTTATACTGTGATTATCCCCCTTTGCATTCTTTTACTCTGTTGGAGTTCTTGTAGTTTTACAAACATGCGTTCAACATCATAATCGTTACTGATTGTTACTGGTCCGAGATTGAAAGTATCGCCACCTGCTGAATTCCCACCCACACCTAAATATTCTTCGCCGCCATGCGCTATAATCGGCACGGGGCTTCCAATGGGGCCGGGCACAATACCGCCATGTTGCATGTTTGGGATTTCGGGAGTGGCTGTTTCAAGATAATCAATTGTCACTCTTGCTTGCACGGGGTTATCTTCTATGTACTTCTTCATTTTGTCCCATTCTTCGATGCCTTTTGTGGTTCTTGCCTCTGCGATTGCTGCTTCGTTATTCGCAATTAGTTCTTGTAGTTCCGTTATCTCTGTGGTGTATGCCGCATATTCGCTTTTTTTTGTATTCAATAACATTTTCAATCCTTCTAAATCTTCCGCTTGGTTCTCCGTTAATATTCGCGTCTTCTCTTCACTCGCATTTTCTATCATCTTATCGAAACCTATCAGTTCCTTTTCTGCATCCTCACGTCTGTCTATCGCCTTCGCAAGATTGTGCTGTGCACGTTCCGCCTCTTTTGAGCCCGCACCAAACTCCCTAATAGCATCATTATATCTCTCCTGCGCATCTTCCTGTGCATACATGCTGTCTTTTATTCTAAATCCTAAATCCTCTCTGTCTTCTTCTTCGTCTGAGAGAATAGCCATTATATGTTCCAAATCATTATATGCTTCGGTAAGTTTGTCCACTTCCACTTTCGATTTGCCTATCTTCTCTTG
>QEXZ01000272.1 GCA_003160755.1 Methanomicrobiales archaeon | reverse complement strand
GGCGAGTCGCATATTACACGTTTGACGAATATCTCGACAGCGATACGTTTGATGCGATATACGATGTATTTTCAAAAGAAGCGGTGCTCAAAGGTGGTTTTGATAAGTACGCAGAATCAACGAAGGGTAAGAAAGGCACTGCGGAAGTGGATAGGGAATTTTTAAAGGAGATAGAAAGCTGGCGAGAGGTTGCCCGCGGGTGCAGAAGGTCAGGTTTTGGATATTAATGTATGGATAGTGGCGTTATGGATGTTAGATGGTTCTCACCTTAAACGCGGTATAAGAATCGGCCGTGGTGGCTTAGATGCAACGAGTAATAATGACACAGCACCGGCGAGAGCATCGGGTCCATCATCATGTGCTGCAAGGGGAAACTGAATTAACTGATCTATGAGTTTGGGATACTCCCGGTTCCACGTGTCAAGGAATTGAAGTTGACCATTGGAATAGTAAGACTCAATGCCCTGGATACGAGCGAGCTTGGGTGTGGTATGCCAGACCAATTTGTAGGGGACGGTGACGTTAGCATTCGCTTGGCGTTCACGCAGCACGTGTTCGAAGGTACAATAATCGGTATCCGATTTAGCTTTGCCAAGGGAATTCGCTTCGATGCCAAAAGCTTTATAATTGAAGAACGAATGGAGTTCGATTATCTTATCAATGATTTTGGACTGTGGCGAGCGAGAGAGGTCAGCGTGAAAAACTATCCAATGACCATTATATTTTAGAAGGGTGATGACGGCTGAATAATCAGATACGCCAAGGGATGGGTCGCAGAAACCATACGCCTCTGCTTGTTCGAGATTGATTTCGGATTTGGAGATTTTGAACATGGATCCGAGTTTGAAGATTTGATGCTCGGTTGGGATGGGGCGGTTAAGATACTGGCAGGAAAATGAAATCATGCCCTTTTCGATTTTGATAGTAGTGAGCTTTTCAGCAGAGAGAATGTTTGGAAAGCGAGGGGTGATGGCATCATCGAGATAGCAAGATTCAGAACGAATAAAGTATTTTGCATTGTCCGGGAGTTGTGGATTCAGTTCATTTTTGATGTTTGAATACACATCATCAAAATGCCAATGCGTACCGACGATGACGAGTTCGCCATCGGGGGATAAGACTGATACGAGATCTTGAAACCAGCGCTTCTTTTTGTTGCGTATCGAGGGGCTCTCTCTGTCGTCCTCGTTGCATAAATCGTCAACAATGATAAGGTCGTAATGGGAAGATACGAGATTGCCGAGCGCACCGACGGTGCCGATGCTCGGCTCGCTAAAGTTGCGAGTGCGTGTATTGAGTATAATGGATTTGGTTTTAGCTGCTCTTGGATCAAGTGGATAAGTGTGATAGAGAGTTTGATAAACTTCTAAGAGGTGTGGATTACGAAGGAGATGCCCAACGATTTCAGATAAAAAAGCTTCTGCATTTTCTGCGGTGGCATTGACGA
>QEXZ01000271.1 GCA_003160755.1 Methanomicrobiales archaeon | reverse complement strand
GTATCTTAAGAAAAGAAAGTTTGACTTTGGAATAATAAAACCTATAAGTGTATGGACTTATAATTATAAAAGTAGCAAAATATTATAGGTGGATATGATGAAAACGGTGTTAAGTGATTTAGACGGAATATTACTAAGGATAGGGAAGTATGAAAATAAAGGGGAGCTTATAAAGGATGCCTTGCGTGCCCTCCTCAGAGCGAAGCCGGAATTAAGAAGAGATGTAGCAGTGGAATTGTATACGAAAAAGGAAGTATCTCTGTCAAGAGCTGCTGAGATCTGTGGAATGAATATGGAGGATTTCAAGGAATTATTGAAGGAAAGGGGCATTAAAACAGCAGTCCCAAGCATTCCAGTTGAAGAAATTGACAAAGAGGTGGAGAGAATTTTGGAGGCGGTCTGATGGAGATAATCTTCGACACAGACATCCTGAGCATGTTTGCAAAAATAGATGAGGTATATTTATTAAAGCGGCTTTTTGGCGATAAAGCGGTGATAACTTCCAAGATAAGAGATGAAATCTCAGCACCTTTAGAATACGGATATACCTTTCCACTCAAAGTGCTTTCAACGATAAAAACAGTGCCTTTAAGCAAAGAAGCGATAGAAGAATATGCAAGATTTCAATGGAGCTTGAATCTGGGAAAAGGGGAACTTGAAGCTATTGCTTATTGCAAGATGGAAAAATGGACATTCGCAACCAATGATGGTAGAGCGAGAGAGTTTGCAAAGATCGAAGGCATTCAAGTTTTTTCTTTGCAGGCAATCTTGAAGGCTCTTTGGAAAAAGAAGTTGAAGAGCAAAAGCGAGGTAAAGCAAATACTCGAAAGAATCAAAAAGGCGGATAATCTTGCAGTGAGCAAGGAAATCGAGAAAGGGATTTTTGTGGATTAAAAGTACTGCATTTCTGTGGTTGTATTGTATCTATCTCGTGAAATCTCGTGGTTTTTACTTTACCCATACAAATACAATTTTTCTCTAAAAATAGTTTCTTTGGTAAAGCTTTCTTTTTTAAAGAAAGGTTTATTGAAAGGTATTTAAACACGTAAATCCATGAAAATATTGGTGATAACAAAAATGGTAAAAGTGTCTTTGGATTTGGAAGAGGATTTGCATAAAGCGATAAGGAAGAAAGCGATAGACAAAGGGATAACAATGAAGGCGCATATAATCGAACTTATCGAAAAAGGAAAAAGAGTAGAAGAGACTGAGGATATAGAAAAGGCTGAAGAGTAGTCCGCCACTGTATAGACAAATAGCATAGAGAAATGGTTAGTTATTGTACGAGGTGGTGGGGTAGTTGGGACTATAAAAATCAAAAGTATAATAGTAACTGATGGTATAAAGAGACATAAAAGTGTAAACGTTATGGTGACTATCCGAGTTCAACTGTATGTCGTATAATGTAGGTTATATGACACAGGTATTGGAAAACGGCTTAAAAAAA
>QEXZ01000270.1 GCA_003160755.1 Methanomicrobiales archaeon | reverse complement strand
GAGGATTTTGGTGTGGAAAGAGCGTCGCCCGAAAAAATTGCAGGCGGCTCTCGCGAAGAGAGTGCGACGATATTGAGGGATGTTTTGAGCTGCAAAGAAGGAGGAGCGAAACGGGACGTTGTTTTACTGAATGCCGCAGCGGCTATTTTTGCCGCTGATGAAGCAGGAAGCATAGGAGAAGGATTTGAAATTGCGAGGGATGTGTTAGAAGACGGTAAGGCGGCAGAGAAGCTGGAGGAGTTTATTAAGTTTGCGAGGTGAAAAAATTAGTGTTTCAAAAGACATGCTCGGACAAAGGACAGTGTACTATCTCCATGCGTAAACCTCGTGAATCAAATTCGGGTATTTCTGGAAAGGAGACGAGCCTTTGTACTCCTACTGTTGCGGTAACCGCTGCAGATAGTGCATCGAGTATGTCGTCTCTTGCCACATCTTTGCGCTTGTAATCCTTTAATGCACGTTTTATTATGTCGTTTGAGTTAGGATATACCGATTGCAGCACCTGCATACGCTCCGAGCATCCTTCAGCAGTTTTTTTGTAATGTTCCATTGGATGACCTGCCATTGCCCAAAAACATATCTCTGGATGGGTTTCCCGGACACGTGATTTGGCAAACTCGCGGTTAATAAGGAGATTGTCTACTTCGCGAATCTTACGGAGTATATTCCAGGTCTGAAGGGATAACCGTCTTCCTGTCCTCTGTTCATTAATATCTCTTGCCTCCGTGTAGTTCTCGCAGTGGATTGCAGCTCTGCAAGGTGCCGGAAAGACACTGGAAGCTCGCTTAGGTCCAAGCAATCTACGAGCTTCGGTATCACAGTGGCGTTCTTGGGCACCACTTTCTCTCAGACCAATCGGAATATCGATAAGGATCAAAGATGAGTTATCGATTTTATTCAAAAGGTGGGATACATCTGAAAAGACTTCTATATCCCAGTCACCCTCCTCCGTCAGGATAACAGCAAACCACCTCTTCTTACAGCCATCTATGCCAACATACATCATTTTGATACCCCAATAGTGATTGTGATTTTCCTTTTTTGCTATGAACTTTATTTTATGTTATATCCTTAAAGATGGCAAAAATTATAACTCATCACTTACACTTACTTAAAATCCTACACAAAAGTTCGAGAAAAAAAATGGTAGAAGTAGAAGAAATACTGAAGAAGAAAAGAGAGACCATTGAGAAGTTAAAGGCACGAAGAAGCATAAAAGAAGCGATATTAGAATCGAAAAAAGCAGGAAAAAAACCTATAATCGCAGAAGTAAAAAGAAGAGGCTTAAAAGCAGGAGAAGAAGCAGTAGAAATAGAAGCTGTGAAAGCGGCGAACCGAATGGAAAAGGGAGGTGCATGTGCAATATCCGTTCTAACCGATGAGGCTTTTTCCGGTAGTTTAGAAGATTTAAAAACCGTTAAACTTTCTGTTGACCTGCCCGTATTGAGAAAGGACTTTA
>QEXZ01000027.1 GCA_003160755.1 Methanomicrobiales archaeon | reverse complement strand
TTCGTAACTTCTTCCTTTATCTTTAATTTGATCGTCTGCATTTTTTCTTCGCCCTATTAGCTCCTCCAGGGCGCTTTTATCTCATAAGGATTCGGTACGTAAGCGTCCTGCACGGCATAATTATTGAAGGTCACTGAGTAGTAATGGTCGAATTTGTCCTTTAACTTGACCATCATCTCATCCGTCAACTTATCGTCACATTCCGGCGTCACGAAATACGTCTTTCCCGCAGGTGTTGCTACCACTTCTCCATCTTTCACCACGATTTCACCACCTTTTATCGTGTATTTCGTGTTCAAGAACGCTTTTTGTATCTTACCTGCATCTCGCTCCTCTGGCGACATATCGTAAATCGCAACGTCACCGTCAGCACCAACTCCCAGATGACCCTTGCCATGCTCGTGCAACCCCAACGCCTTCGCAGTCATTCCTCTTGTTATTATCGCTATCTCATATAAGTCATACTCACGGTCTATTGAACAATATTCCGCTCGGTCGAATATCACCTTGTGCATATCCTCCGCAGACTCATCTCGCCTCTTCTTGCTCATCAGCATCGAAATAAGAATCGGATACCCGATGAACGGTCCCGCATTTGGATGGTCGGTTGTGAGTGCCAGCTTCCACGGGTCTTTAACCAGCAGTGCTAATTCCTGTCCTATTGCCCATTGAATCGTATTTACCGGCGATTTACCGGAATACAAAAACGGTGTTATTCCTGAGCCAGTCTCCAGTTCGACATCATGATTCGTCCATTTTCGGCCCGTTATCTGATACAAACTGTATTCCATCGGGCCGTCTGCGGTCATTGTCGTCGTGTCGCCCAGGATTATCGAGCCGATGTCTATGGTGGCATGGTCGTTTTGGTTTATGTAATCCGCAATCGCATCCGCCTTCGACTCGAAATCGCCCCAGTTTGTGCCGCCGTAAGAATGGAACTGCGTATGTGTGGTGTGCATAACCTGCCGGTCTTTCGACGGTTTTACGCCTTTCACGAGGTCATACGTTTCCTTTGTTATTTCAAAGTTCCCCGGATGACCGAGCATGTTCGTATGCACGTGAATGGAATGAGGCATATCGAACTTCTCATTCGCCTCTGCTAAACCCTTTATTATTTCCGCGGGGGTAACATCGAACGTAGGCACGGTGTCATTCAAACTGCAGTTCTTTCCCCAGCCCCACATCTCTGTTCCACCGGGATTCACTATTTTCACGCCGAATCCCTTTGTTGCTTTTATCATCCACGCGATATATGCCGCAAGCAGGTCCATATCCCCGCTATTTACATATTCCATCGTCATCCAGTTGTTGTCAAGGAGCGGTAATGCGGCGTTGTCCAGTATCGGAATGTCTACTAATTCTTCATGCGTGTGCCGTGCTGCAAGAGGTGGCATTGCCGCTTCCATCACGAACGTATAGCCCATCCTCGCATACCGGTAGCCCGTGGCAAACGTATTCGGCACCGAATAGCCTGATTCCGGTCTGCAAACTTTTGTCCTCGCCTTTACCCCTTTTCTTCCGTCTTCCGGTCGGAACAACCTACCTGAATTGACTTTACCACCGGCAATGTGCGAATGAATGTCCACACCGCCGGGCATCACAACCCGTCCCTCGGCATCTATTATCTTCGGATTCTTTACCTCTTCCACTACTTTGCCGTCACGAATGCAAATATCTTTCTTCTCCCCTTTCACGCCGTTTATAGGGTCGTAAACTACTCCATTCCGTATTAACAATTCACCTTCAGCCATTTTATTCGCCCTCCTTTTCCTTTATCGCTCTCACTTCTTCCAGTATCCTCTTCATTATCTCCTCATCCGCTATGTATTCCGTATCTACTAACTTACGCAGTCGTATAGGTATATTGTCCATCCGATAGACGTTCCCCTCCGCTTCCACGCCACTTATCGCAGCCGGAATGACAACGTCTGCAAATTCGGTTGTCGGATTCGGGAACGGGTCTATCTGAATGACAGGAATCTTAGATAAGTGTCTTATTGACTCACCCGGAAAATGCGCACCTGGGTCCGAAGCGATTATCAACGCAGCATCACACTCGCGCCTAATTAAAAGGTCAGTAGCCGATACCTCTCCCGGGTTATACCACGCGTAACCACGGGTTAAGTCAACGGCAAATGGAAACCCCGTTTCCCATGTGCATACTTGATTAATTCCCGCTACGTTGTAATGCCCGCGCATTGGCATTATGCTGAACTTGGTGTGTGTATGAGCCGCTCTCGTCATCTCTATCGCATTAACGATGTTATTGTGCCTTCCCCTGGTGTGCGTCACGCCCATACCGAAGAACGTTATCCCGAACTTTGACTCCTTAATCATCTTCACGGTCTCTAACAGGTCTTTCTTTGAAATGCCACCTACTTCTTCCGGCACCACATCGTCATAGCCATATAAAAGAGCCCGTAACGCAGATAACACCAGATAATCTTTCCCTTGCTCTATCTGCAGGAACACATCCGCCATCTTCGCCGTCGCTGTCTTCCTTACGTCCACCACGACAAGCTTCTTGTTCTTTTTGCCTTCTTCCGTCCAGTACCCCTTTGAGATATACGAGTACCGCTTCATGTGATTGGCATGTGCAGCGGCGGGATTTGCACCCCAGTATATAACAAGGTCTGCACGGTTTTTTACCTCTCCCAGCGTGCAACTCGGCAGTCCAACGTCCTGAATCGCCAGCACTGAAGGCCCGTGACAGACCGAAGCGGTATTATCTATAACCGCACCTATCTCCTCTGCAAGCTCTACTCCTACTTTGTCTGCCTCACAGACCGTAGAACTCCAGCCATACAAAAGCGGTCTTCTCGCAGCCGCCAGTATCTCCGCAGCCTTCTTTATCGCATCGTCGTAAGAACACTCCTTCAAGCTGCCGTTCTCTCTTATCGCAGGGCTTTCTATCCTTCCATGTCCCATTAACTTGCTCTTCCCCACTGCACATGCTCCTTTCTTCACTTTCGTTACTTTGTTATCCTCAACTTCCACCACGATGTCATCGCACACACATCCGCACAAGGAGCATACAACGTCCGTAATTTCTGCCATTTTTCCTTTTTTACCTCCTATTCCATATACGTCTTCATCAACGCTTTTACCTGCAAAACCTCCTCCTCTGTGGGCTCTATCTCCGCGTCTATACCCTTATAAGAAGGCATACCAGCACCGTGTGTATCTCCGCTCACGAGAGCATTTGCCCAGGGCCCCATAGGGATAAAAATAACCCCCTCAGGGGTCCCCGCTTTTTCCTTCGCTTTCACCACCACTTCTCCATAATTCGTTTTTACCTTCACTCGCTCATCCGCAGCCACACCCAGTTTTTCCATATCGCTTCCATTTAACTCACAGGTCGCCACTTCATTGAAGTACGCTTCCGAAAGCTTGCTATCTAAATTTTGACCCTGCACGATAGTTCTCCCACTTATCAAGTTTACTTTTGTCCCCATTTTTATCAGATTTTACTTCATACAAACTAACATTTAAATCTTTCGGTATTTTTTTTCCTTGTTACACAGGGTTCACGAAATTCACGTGCATTCTTTATTTAAATTTAAAGTTGTGCGATCTGTATTTGTTTAGCTAGCCCTATACAAATACTAAAAGTTTATATAGGAATGAAGTTATTCCTTTAAGAAGAGGGTAATAAAAAATGCTGGAAATAAAAGATTTGACTGTGGAAGTGAAAGGGAAGGAGATTATACGGGATTTAACTCTTAATATCGAACGAGGAGAGGTGCACGTATTATTTGGACCCAATGGCTGTGGAAAGACAACACTTCTGATGACAATCCTTGGTTTGCCCAATTATAAGGTCACAGGAGGGATTATGACGTTTAAAGGCGTTGATATAATCAATTTGCCGACCAACGAACGTGTGAAATTAGGAATGGGTATGTCCTTCCAGCACCCGCCTGTGATAAGAGGTGTAAAGCTCGGCGATATGGTAAATATTGCACAGGGAAGAAAAGAGGAAAGAATAGATGAGAACCTGATAGTACTTGCAAAAAGGCTTAATATCTCTGTTGATTTCTTGAACCGGGATGTGAACCTTGGCTTTTCTGGCGGAGAGGTCAAAAGGTCGGAGATACTGCAACTGCTCGCACAATCCCCGGACTTCATCATGTTCGATGAACCTGACTCTGGCGTGGATGTCGAGAACATAGAGCTCATAGGCGGGATAATGAGTGAGCTTCTGGATAGAAACAAGAGACCAAGTAAAAGAAAGAAAGCAGGGCTTATAATTACACATAGTGGGTCTATAATGCGCCACATAAAGGTAGACCGTGCACATGTGATGCTTGAAGGGCGGATAGCCTGCTCTGGAATGCCTGACGAGATAACAAAGAACGTCATGGAGAGCGGTTTTGAAAAATGTGTAGAGTTATGTAGTAAAGAGGTTGGTACGGAATGACGAAAAAAGAGCTCATTGAGCGTGCAGGACGTGCAAAGACGAAAAAAGCGGCTTTAGGCGAAGACATCGCGATTGAGAATTTTGTCACCGGGAGAGAACACGATGCTCTCAACTCACTGGACGAATTTCCGGAAGAATATCAGCAAGACCTGCTCGACGCAGGTATTGAACCTTCTGAGAAAGACCGGTCTGGTTCTTTTTTGCAGCGAGACTGTTCCGTGGTATTTTCAACGGTTAAATACCCTGGTTTGGAGCTCATGAGCACGACAGATGCTTTAAAGGAACATGATTGGCTAAAAGGTTATCTTTGGAAAGCAGTTCCCGTGGATATGGATAAATACACCGCGGAAGTTGAATTAGAGCAGACACATGGGTACTTTATCAGGTCGGAAGCGGGCAAAAAGGTAACGATGCCGGTGCAGTCATGTCTCTTCATCACCACCGATAAAATCGGGCAGAAGGTGCACAATATTATAATTGCAGAAGAAGACTCAGAACTGCATATCATCACTGGCTGTTCCGTCTCTCACGCGGTCAATTCCGCACTGCATCTCGGCGTTTCTGAATTTTACGTGAAGAAAGGTGCAAAGATTACTTTTACTATGATACACAACTGGAGCCGTGGTATGGAAGTCAGACCAAGAAGTGCAGTGGTGATTGAGGATGACGGAGCTTTTATCAGCAACTACATCTTAATGACACCTGTTAAATCGCTCCAAATGTATCCAACCGCTTATTGCGTGGGTAGAAATGCAAGGGCAACCTTCCAGACAATTATATATGCACACGGAGATACAAAGATTGATTCAGGGTCAAGGGCTGTGCTTCGGGGCGAAGGAAGCAGGTCGGAGATCATATCGAGGGTGATTGCTGCCGATAATGCAACGGTCATCGCACGTAGTGATGTCATTGGAGAAGGGGCAAATGCAAAGGGGCACATCGAATGCAGGGGATTGATGCTTTCTGATACTGCGGAAGTAGATTCGATTCCAGAGCTTAAAGCGACACGAAAAGACCTCGACCTTTCGCATGAAGCTGCGGTGGGTAAGGTTGCGGAGGAGGAGATTCAATACCTGATGGCAAGGGGTTTGAGCGAGGAGGAAGCCACTTCGGTGATTATACGCGGGTTCTTAAATGTTGACATTACAGGTCTTCCGGATGCGCTTGCACGGGAGACGAAGAAGATGTTTGATATGAGTCTGGAGAAGGTGATGTGAAACCTTTCTTTAAAAAGAAGGCTTTACCAAAGAAACATAGACGAATGCTAAAACTTTTTGGTATCTCTGGAAGTCCAAGAGTAGCAGCTACCGACTGGATAGTTAAGGAGGCGTTAAGGTACGTAGAGGAGAAATGGAACGCCGAGACGCGATATTTTTCTGTTCGTGGTAAGAAGCTCAACTTCTGCATACACTGCGACCACTGTATCAAAGAAGGAAGTTGTATTCACGACGATGCGATGAATGAGGTATATTCGGGGTTTGAATGGGCAGATGCTATTTTGATTGGAACGCCAGTTTATCAGGGAACACTCAGCGGGCAGGCAAAAGTGGTTATCGACAGGATGAGGGCATTTGCAGCGAGCAATCCTCACGCGCTCCGTGGAAAAGTAGGAGCAGCAGTTGCGGATGGAGGTGACCGTATAGGTGGACAGGAACTCGCAATCAGGTCAATAGTTGATTTTTATTTGATAAATGAGATGTTTCCCGTGGGTGGAGGTCCTTTCGGTGCGAACCTCGGTGCAACCTTCTGGTCGAGGGATAAAGGTGCAGCAGGCGTTAAAGAGGATAAAGAAGGCGTGAAAAGCCTTTATAAGACGATGAATAGAGTCATGGAGGTTTGTTTTATGATGAATAAAAAAGGAGGTGAAAGAGAAGGTGGAAGGAAAGAGCTTTGAAGAGGGTAAGCATGTTAGGATAGCATGGGGGATTACAGGCTCCGGGGATCAGTTAACCGAGTGCGTGAGTCTCATGGAGGAACTCACAAATGAGTACAACTTAGAGGTTCATGTTTACCTCTCCAGGGAGGGAAAGGTCGTTTTAAAGTTCTACAAGCTCTTGAAAGAAGTTAAAGAGCTTTTTCCAAAGGTAAGTCCCGAGTTGGGACCAAATGCTCCTTTCCTATCAGGAAAAATACAGTTAGGCAAATACGATTTCGTTTTAATCGCTCCTGCTACGGCAAATACGGTGGCAAAGATAGCACATTGCATCGCGGATTCGCTGATTACAAATTCGGTAGCACAAGCCATGAAGGCGGACGTGCCTGTGTATATCTTGCCCGTGGACCAGAAAGAGGGCGAAATAATAACAAAGCTGCCCAACGGCAGGGACCTGAAGTTACGAATGCGGAAAGAGGATGTGGAGAACGTAGAGAGGTTGCGAAGAATGCGTGGTATCACCGTCTTAAGTCGAGTGGAGGAGATAGAAGATGTGGTGAAGAAGAATATAGAAGCAAATAGTTAAAGTAGGTGGTTGTCATGAGCGTGGGACTGCCCATTAAGCAAATGATGGAACAGATGTGCATTCGACCATCTACGGAATCCGACGAAGCATCGGTTTATAATCTGGTCACTTCTTTGATGGAAGTCTCGCTTGATCGTGAGTCTTTCCATGATGTCTTCGTTCAAAATCTTCGTGACGACACAGTGTTGTACTACGCTGCCGAGAGCGATGGGTGTGTTGTAGGTTTTGCAAGCCTCCATATCGAGCCTCAGCTCCATCATGCTGGGCTGGTGGGAGAGATTCAGGAATTGATTGTGCAGGAAACGTTTCGCGGTAAAGGTACAGGCGCTCAACTCGTGTTGCGACTTGAACAGGAAGCACAGAAGCGAGGCTGTGTCTCTATTGAAGTGACAACGAAAAAATTTCGTGTCGAGGCACAACGATTTTACGAGCAGGTGGGCTTTACTCGAACGCATGTGAATTTCACAAAAAAATTGATACTGTAAACTGAAGGCACAAATAAAATATGAAACTTTCGCATACTCCAAGTTATGTATAAAGTCATACACGCAACTTCAAATGAGGCTTATCTATAACGCGTTACGCCAGCTCTTTTGCAATACTCAGTAATCGGGCAGATACTGCACTTCGGGCTGATAGGCGTGCATATAGTTTTGCCATGCATGACGAGGAGGTCGTTAAAGACTATCCAGTACTGCTTTGGAAGCGTTTTTCGGAGAGCAAATTCTGTCTGATTCGGACTTTTGGTTGATACGAGTCCCAGGCGGTTGGATATACGGTGGACATGTGTATCAACTGCGATACCGGGTTTATTATAACCCATGGTGATAACGATATTTGCGGTCTTTCTACCAACACCCCTGAGTTTCAAGAGTTCTTCCAGGTTGTCCGGGACATGTGAATCGTACTTCTCGACTAAGACACGACAGATATCACTGATTTGCTCAGCCTTTCTCTTGTAGAATCCAACAGGATAGATTGCAGCCGCTATCTCCTCTTTTTTGAGGTTTAACATCTCTTCAGGAGTTTTTGCCAGTGCAAATAACCGCTCTGAAGCCCTGGCAGTCACTTCATCCCTGGTTCTAAGACTTAAAAGGCATGAAATCAGGGTTATAAAAGGGTCTTTTCTCGTTGATACATCCATGAATGCCGATGTTTTGTCTTGATACCGTTCTTTAAGAACCTGCACGAGCTTCTCAATATTAGCCGGCAAGTTCTCTCACCTTCTGGATATTCCCACTATCTCCTCTCCGGTTATCAACAGGAGTCTCAAGGATCATCGGCAACTCCTTGAAGTGTTCTTCTTTGAGAATCACCCGAAAACCATCCTCCCCTATATACCCAAGCCCAATATGCTCATGCCGGTCCAGTCGCGAGTTCAGACCCGCTTTTGCATCGTTGAGGTGGATGAGCTTCAGATGTTCAAGTCCAATGACCTCATCAAAATGCTGCATCGTGGCTTTCAGGCTCTCTTCAGTCCGTAAATCATACCCGGCAACAAAGCCGTGGCAGGTGTCAAAGCAGATTCCTATTCGTTCCTTATGTTCAATACGGTTCATGATATGTCGAATATCCTCGAAGGTCCCACCCATACTATTCTTTGTCCCGGCGGTGTTCTCCAGAAGCAGCATCACCCCATTATCAACTTCACTGAATGCCGTGTTAATTGCGTCTACTATCCTCTGAAAACCTCCTGCTTTACCATATCCGCGATGACTCCCAAGGTGAGTGACGAGGTATGGGATATGTAAAGCGTCAGACCGTCTCAATTCTTCAATAAGAGATGCCACAGACCGTTTATAAACATCATCAGTCGGTGCAGCAAGATTTGGAAGGTAGGGCATGTGGTCTACCGGCGGGAATATCCCGGAATGTTCAACCTTCTCAGTGAATCGCTTTGCATCAATCGCTGTAAGCTCCTTGATCTTCCACCCTCGGGGGTTTCTCGTGAAGATCTGGAACGTATCACAACCTTTCTCTATTGCTCGATCCACTGCCTTATCTATCGACTTTGCAATCGAGACGTGAACGCCAACGCGAACCATTATCTTTTCACCTCCTTCTAAGAGGATTAATGGCGTTCAGATTAGATAAATAGTTTTGTTTGGATCTTGATTTTCCCACGTATTTTCAGTCTATTGACGATTCAATCCACGCTAAATACTTATCATATCCCGCAACAATTGGGAGTGCGATAATTTCCGGCAATTCATAGCTGTGAACTTCTTTTATTCTTTCTATAATCATATCTACCTTGCTTTTTTCTGTCTTTATTATCAGCAAAGCCTCTCTATCTTCGCAAAACTCACCCTTCCACCTGTAATACGAGTTTACCTCCGCAACGTTCACACACGCTGCCAGCTTTTCTTCCACCAAGAGCCGTGCTATCCCTTCCGATTCGTTCACGCTTGCCGTGCATAACACTACGAAGAACTCCTTTTTCATCACTTGGAGCTAAGTTCTTCCAGTACTTCCTTGGGTAATTGCTTGGCAATATCTATTTTCTTCACCAACTCCTCTAGCCCCTCATCCATATTTCTCTCACCTCCGCAACAACTCTTCAAATCTCTCCTTGGAGTCATCTACCGCAACTACTTCCTTTACCTCCGGAATCTTCTCCTTCAGCGTTGCCTCAACGAAATTCACCAGTGTGAACTGGCTCATCGGGCATCCCGCGCATGCGCCGGTCAACCGCACCTTCACCGTGCCATCCTCCACGCTCACCAGTTCTATACTGCCACCTTCCATCGCTAAAAGCGGTTTAATCTCTTTTTCTATTACCTCTTTTACCTCTTCCAACATTTTCTTTATCACCCCCCTTTTATTATATAGTATGACAATTGTTATATAAAAAACTTGCTGACGACCTCGTGCGTGGTTCCGTGGATGACCTTGTCGTGAGAATCTGTCGGATATGCATGGAGGTACGCGCAGAGGGAGCAGTTTGCAAATTGGGGTTGTGTAACGCCGCGGAAAAATAGCACTTATAGTATGTCACAAAAGAGATATATGTTTTTGGACATACGAAGGAAAAAGTGCTGCAAACAAGGAAAAAAAATTCATATATCCCTATAAGGAGTTATATCGCAGCCAGTACACGGAAGACACATAGTCTGCGAGACTTCTATACGAAGACCGTACTTATTCAATATTTCACGTGTCATCCGTGCAAGTTTAAGCAACTGCTCAGCACTGGGTCTTATCGCTTCAAGCTCGTCTTTGCGTAATGGTTGTATGGTTATTGGACGAAGAACTGGTATTACACCCATCTTTGCCAGATGCTCAACACCTTCACGCACGCATTCGTCTGTCTCACCGAGCCCAATGATAAAGTTCGAGGATACCCTATTCTTACCAAATACCGCTACTGCTTCTCGTAACGATTCTAATATAAAGTCGAGTGAAAGCCCCTTACATACCATATTAAATATTTCTCGATCCATGGTTTCTACATTGTATTTGAGCTCAACCGCACCTGCTTCGTTCAATAGTTTTGTGGAGTTTCTCGTAGGATATACTGCGACTCCAATGGGGACGTTGTATCTTTTCAGTGCTTTAACCACTTCAGCAACACGTTCAATCTCCTCTTCTGGCGATTCTGCCACTCCAGACGTAATTGCAATTGCCTTCATCAAACCCGTCTTCTTTGCTTGCTCAACGATATTGATGACCTCTTTCAGGGTCTTGATTTTACCCTGCAACTTTGGAACCGAACAAAATGTACAATCATAGATACAGCGTTCACTCAGCGTGATGTATGCTTGCTCAGGACAATGCGCGAGTACGTGCTCAATTTCGCCTCTAACCAATTCTTTATTGTCTTTCAGGATTATAAAATCATTGTTTTCTTTTATTTCTTTTGGTAAAGCTTTTCTTTCTAAGAAATGGTTTTTTATCATTTTGAGTGGCGAGTCATTGTTGATGTCTAAGCGCACTCTATGACCACCGGATTTAAAGAATAAGGATTTCAGCCCCGTGCCTGGACCTGTCGAAGAAGTAGATATTCCTGCAAGCAATGATTCATCTACATTTACGCTTCCTATTGCGATTAATTCCGCTTTTAGCTCTGCGTTCAGTTCGGGCATTTGTTTCCTTTAGGCACCAACCACTCCACCTTCTGAAAAAAGGGGAATCATTGTGGTAGTTTAATGGCTTATTATTATTTTATAATATTTTTGACATTTTACTCTATGCTACATACCTGAAATCCAATTATCCACGAACCCGTGATGAAATTAAAATATTAGTCAACACGAAACAGATACATAAAAGAACGATTCCATCCAAACCATACACTAAATAAACCGGTAAGGTTGCCACAGGAGATAGTCCGTAACCCAAAAAACGGAAGCTATTATATATGGAAGAAGCCGCTCCTCTTGATTCTGGTATGCACTCAACGATCATCGTGTTAAGTGAGGTAAAGACTGTTATACTCCCAATACCCATAATTGAGAGCGGAATGAAAAAGGCCTTATAGGTATTCACCTGCAGAAATATCAAAAACGCACCGAGCATGATAATCAATCCTGTAAGCAACGTCCTCTTTCTACCGATAAAATCAGTAAGATAACCTGCAATCGGCGCTGTCGCAATACCAGCGAATCCAAATATGGATAACAAAATACCTATCTTATCCTCGCTCACAGACATCGTCAGTGTATCTGATAAGAACGTCATCGTTGCGATAGTTCCAAAGAATACTAGAAGCCCAATCATACAAAGCTGTAAAACATCTTTATTCCTAAGCACACCCCCTATCTTCCTTAATACATCCTTTAATTCTCCATCTCCCTTTGAAGCATCGAAATAAAAGAGGTAAACAGAGCCAAGCAGTCCAGAGAAGAGGAATAACATCAGGAATACAAGTCGCCAATCGATTATCGCAAAAAATCCACCTACTAACGGACCCAATGCGATTCCAGCGGTTGTTGATGCTCCATATCCTCCCATTATCCTCCCACGTTCTTTGTATGAAAAGACATCGCCGATGACTGCCATGATGGTAGGAGCTATAAATGCACTTCCAAGCCCTTGTAATGCCCTTGCACCCAGGAATAACCCGGTATTATTCGAAGATGCACAGAATAGCGATGCAAGTGAAAATGTAAATAATCCAAAAAGGATGATGCGCTTCCTCCCGTAAATATCTGAAAGCGCACCAGAAAAGAGCTGAAAGAATGCAAATGGAATCATGTAAATCGCAATAGATGCCACGATAAACGAAATATCGGCATTGAAGAACCTTTCAAGTGATGGAATCAACGCAAGTACAGTATTTCCCCCAAAAGGCCCAAGAAATACTGATGGATATAATAAAAAGAGAAGATGCTTTTTTTGATGCTCCATTCTTTTTCATAAGTAGAATTCAAAGTTTTTAAATTCAAGAATCTTCCGGGATGGTGGCGCTTCTTTCATTTACAACATCTCTCTTCTTGACCTCATCTTCTCAGTCATCCTTTCAAATTCCTTAGACGGCTCCGCTCTTCCCGCGGTGCTGAGTTCAATCGCTTCTGCAATACCCCTTATCCGCTCCCACGGAATTGATGCGACCATAATATTCGGGTCCCACCGTTCCATCCTCCTTGCGCTTATGTCCCCAACCGAGAGGTTGAAGTTCCCTGACACAAGTGGGTAGGTTATCATACTCCAGCATAGCGAGCCTTTCATCTCGATAGAGGGGGTTTTTCCATCCCAGAACTGATTTAAGGTGATGAGCCTTGATGCCTGCTCTGCATTTACAAGCATTAGGATGATATCCGGCTGAAAAAGACCGGTTCTAACAGGATAAAGAAATATCTTCTTTGAAAGGCCATAAGGTGGTCTTGCAATCTTCTCAACCTCTTTACTCGACCTTATCGCAGTTTTAACGTCATACCATAGCTTCTCTCCTTCAACAAGCATTTTCCATGGTATCTCGCCTCTCTGCGTAAGACCAAGATGGGTCTTTCCTCCGGGACAGGCACAGCTCTCCTCTGAAAGCAGTATGATTTTCCCCTCAGATGCCGCCAGTATCGCGCCACACACCGTATAGCTTCCCTCTTCGATCTCAACTACCGGGTCTTCATCTGTGTATTTTACCCCAACAGGCTCTTTTTCTATATTTAATGCCTCTACAATAGTTTTAACCTGCTCGATATAATCTTCCATCTGTATCATCCCCTTTACATGGATATCATATTCCTAAAGCTCCAACCTCTTAATAAAATATATCGGTAATTCTTCTTTTAACTCCAAATCATAAATTCGTGGTCACGGCAGAAATCTCATTTTTGCAGCAATCTCAGCTATTCCAGTAGCTGGGGGTTTAAATTTTATTACTGATTTAAGATTGGAAATGCAAAAGTTTCAAGACTACGATGGGGCATCAATGGGTCAGACGAATTCCTCATTTCTTAGTACTCTTAGCCACTTCCTTTAGTATATTTTTCAAGACAATATTCCCTTGTGTAACCAACTCTTGATTCCGCCGTTTTTGATATTCATTTAAATTATCCAGTTTTGCTCCATGAAACAGATTGCATCTTATCTGATAGAGAATCCTCATCAATGCCTCAAAATCCTGAAAGTTATGATTGCTTGGTGGGATCTTTTGGCAATGTTGCTTCTTATCACCCCTACATTTCTCGCAATTGTAAGTAATCCCCAATTTTCTTTTAAGAACTTCTGAGGCTTTTTTCACGTATTGGTTTGGTGGTTCCGCTAGCTCTCTCTTACCGATACACTCGGGGACTACAAAGACTCCCAAATTCGTCCTATCTAAGTTGCCAAAGATATTACCAAAATCTCTTCCAAAATGAAGAACTCGCTCCCACTCTTTTCCTTCTTTATATACCTCGTTGTAATATGCATTTATCAAAACCCACATCTTGAAGAATAAATCACTCTCATCAGGAAGGCTATTTCCTTTTTCAAGCCATTCTCGTATCGTTTCTACTGCGGACATTCTTCTCACACCTTACAGTTGGTGAAGGAATTTACCCTCTAGACGGTCCCCTTCTGCTCCAACTCACATACCCCGTATTTAGCATACATAGCCTGTGTTCATATAAAGTTAGCTATTTTAAATCGTTATCCCAAACAGCTCAGCCGCATTCTTTGCCAGCAGATTCTCCAGCACATCCGACTCATAAGAAAACCTCCCGAACTCCTCAAGACTTTGCTTCAGAGGTCTCACCGGGTACGAAGAGGCATAGAGCATCCGGTCACTCAAGTAGTGGTTAGCAGCATCCACCCAATCCTGAGCACCCG
>QEXZ01000269.1 GCA_003160755.1 Methanomicrobiales archaeon | reverse complement strand
GACTGCCGGCAATGCCGAAAGTTGGTAGTATCGCAATAAAAAGCAAAATCACGCCCATTCCTCCTATCCACTGCGTGAAACTCCGCCACAGCAGTATGCTGCGGTCAACCTGCTCTAAATTTAGCATTACGGTGGAGCCCGTGGTTGTGAAGCCAGACATAGACTCAAAAAAAGCATCCATCGGGCCTAACGTCGCGGAGAAGACATAAGGAAGCGAGCCGAAAATTGCAACCGCGAGCCATCCTAAAGCAACAATGACAAATCCTTCTCTCCTTTTTATCACTCCCTTTGCGCCCATCTTTCGTTCTAAAATCACTCCGAAGGAAGTGGTTATTACAAGCGGGACCAGCCAGGTTTTAATAATAAAAAGGGATAAGGTTCTCTCTCCGTACCAAGCCGCTGCTAGCGGAACAATCATTAAAATACCTAGGTACTTTAAGATGCTTCCGATGCTACCGAAAATGATTTTTTTGTCCATACACTTTTTCTTTTTTACAAAAAAGAAAACCTGTGCTAAAAGAAAAAAATAAGGGCGTATTTTAGTCAAGGTTTTTACCGGAGGTAAAAAAGTTGGTTGGTAAAGCTTTTCTTCCTAAGAAAAGGTTTGTGCTAAAACTTTTTTGCACGCAAAAACCTTTACTAAAAAATATAATTTATGTTTAGTTATAGTGGGGGGGGATGAGAAAGTGTTTTCAAACCTGAAAACGGTGCTAAAAGACCTTGGCAGTATTTTGGTTATACTTGGAGTGCTTATGTTTTTATTGCTCGTGGTCGCTTATGTCTTTGGAGAGCTTTACGTGATAAAACCTTTAGTATTCACCGCCATTGCTGCCTTAGCACTCGGCTTATCGCTCAGATTTTCTTTTAAAAGCGCAAAAGAGCCCGAGTTTAAGCATGCGATGGTATGCGCGGCGTTGGCATGGCTGGTCGTTCCCGCACTCAGTTCACTCCTTTTCATTATGATAGAAGATATGAGTCCGTTGGATTCTCTCTTTGAAGCGATGTCCGGCTGGACAGGAACGGGTCTGACGATGATTGCACATCCCTCTTCGCTTACGCACACCACGCAGTTCTGGAGAAGTCTGATGCAGTGGGTGGGCGGCGTAGGTGTGATTGTTTTGATGCTCTCTATCCTGGCACGTCCCGGGACAGGGGCATTCGCATTGTACAAAGCAGAAGCACGAGAGGAGCGAATAAAACCGAGCATTATATCCACAGTGAGGATGACCTGGTGGATTTACCTTATTTTAACCTCTTTTGGCATACTTTTATTCTTCCTCGCCGGGATGAAGCCATGGGAAGCGATAAACCATGCAATGACCGCAATAGGGACGGGGGGATTCACCGTAACCGATAAAAGTATGGCATACTACAACAACTTTCTTATCGAATTGGCAATTATTCCAATGATGGTCTTAGGGGCGACACCTTTTTTAGTACATTATAAAGTGCTAAAAGGTAATCTCAAGGCTCTTTTTAAAGATGTACAATGCAGAGCTTTTGTCGTTATCTT
>QEXZ01000268.1 GCA_003160755.1 Methanomicrobiales archaeon | reverse complement strand
ATAAATGGGGTGTAAAGGTGGTTCGGGTAGAGGTTCAGAAGATTGACCCACCACAAGATATCGCAGATGCAATGAGCAAGCAGATGAAGGCAGAGAGGGAGAAGAGAGCAACTATTTTGAGCGCAGAGGCATACAAAGAGAAGCAGATACTTGAGGCAGAAGGTGATAAGAAAAATGCGATACTGACGGCAGAAGGTGCTCGAGAGTCGGCAATACTGCGAGCAGATGGAGAAGCGAAGGCGATTGAAAAAGTCTCAAGAGCGGCAGAGGAGTTCTTCATAGGTAATGCACAGATTTTGAAACAACTTGAGGTGACACAGGCATCTTTGCAGGATAACACAAAAATAGTGGTATCGGATCAGTCAAAGCTGATTAACATTCTCGATATGCTGAAAGAGGGTGATAAAAAGAGGATTGTTCCGATAGAGAAATAAATTTTTTGGCGCCGGATAATTGCCGTTAGAGGCCGTCCTATATATGGGACGGTCTCTTACGGGGTATAGTGACTAAATAAGAGGTCTTAAATCTATGGTTCCTAAGAGTGGTAAACCTTTTGAGGATTTAATAACGTGGATTCAACAATCTGTCCATGAAAAAGCTCAGATCATACCAAATGAGAAAGTGCGAGATATTCATACAAAAAGAACTCGTCAGATCGATATTTCAATCCGTCTTTCTGACGGACCTACACATTTATTCGTAATGGTAGAAGTCCGTGACCATGCTAGGCCTGTTAATGTTAGCTATATTGAAGAGATCAATAGTAAAAAGCAGTCCGTTGGCGCTAATGCAGCTTTCATAGTTTCTCGATCAGGATTCACTAAACCTGCTTTAGAGAAGGCTAAACATCTGGCGATTCAAACCCTAAAATACGAAGAGGCTCTAAAATCAGATTGGAGTGGTTGGATTAAAGGTGAATATTTTCATGTTATAGAAAGGAAATATGAAAATGTTCTTATAAAATTAGAGAATGACACCTCCAACAAACTATTGAATGTAGCACCTGAGATTCTGTCGCAAGTGCAAACAAACAGTAAAAGAAAAGTCTTATTGGGGAAAGACGGAAAACCTTTAACATCTTTTTTTCGACCTTGCTCATCACATCATAAATTCATCTGAAAAGTTGTTTGAAGGCTTGCAAGCTAATGGAGAAAAGGTACGACATACTGTTTTATTTAAAGGGACTTTAAAACCAGAGCTTTTTGTGCTCGGAGAAGATGGACTTAACCATAAAATTGGAAAAGTTTTAGCGGAGGCTGATTTCTATATTGAAGTGCGGCAATACCCTATTTCTTTATCAAGATTTCGAAATACTGAATCTGATGAATCAATTGCAGAAGTGGCGACTTCAGACATAGAAATTGGAGGAAAAAAAATTCGAATTGATATTCTAGCACCTATGGCTAGTGATTCATGCGTGTTCGGATAAGAGATTGACATTCTAACTATTGATACTTTTTATATGGCTTAAAAGCGATTATTTTACCTAGTGAGCCAATGTATGAGTTCAGATAACGAAAATAGTGTGG
>QEXZ01000267.1 GCA_003160755.1 Methanomicrobiales archaeon | reverse complement strand
ACAGATTGATAACTCTACCTATCAAAAAATTTGCGAGACAACCAAAAGAACAGCCACAAGAGACCTTACGGACCTCGTGAACCGCGAGCTTCTTGAACGGCATGGTGAAAAGAAAGGGACGCATTACACGTTGAAACTATTTGAGTGATAATAATAAGGGACAGCAATAAGGGACACATAAGGGACAGTTAAGGGACAAATTGTGTGCCGAGCAAAGTTCATACTATCCAGTTGGTGAAAATCCAACCTTCGGAACTGAACCTTACATCCAGTCTGATTGGTAACAGCCGTGAAGAAGCCAGGGGGATGGGATACTGGGCTCTACTCGGCAAGCAGCTTAGAGAGCGATAGAGTATGCAAATTTTCGGATGTTTATTTCAATTGTTTCAATTTGATAGATAGTTTGTATCTGCTCAAAATTCGGTGGAATTTTGAGCAATTACTCCAAAACCATCCTGCCTACCACGCAGATTATGATTGCATCTCTATCTAATATCCCAGTTCAACCAGGTTTGCTTTTTTACGGTAGTACGCATGCAATTCTCTACCCCACGCAAGAGCTTTTTTATCATCACTTATCAGGGCTCTATTAGGGTCGTATAGCCCATTACCGTTACCATTACCATTACCAGCGAAAGCGAACAGCCCAAGATAAAAAACAGAGTCAGTAACAGTAAGGGCGATTTTTATATTTTCGTCTCTATTCATCGCGAATAGCGTGAAGTTAGGCGCGCGTAAAACGTTTTTAAACGCTTCTTCTGTTTCAACTACTCCTTCTATACTGCTTAGCACTTCATTCGTTACTATTAGCTCTACGTCAATCCTCTTTCTGTTCACCAGTTCTTCGATTATTGTTAAATACTCCAGATTAAAAATAGGATAGATGCCTTTCACCGCGTTAGCATCTTCAAGTACTTGAGTGAGGGTCGTATGCGATTTAAAGATTTCTGTTGGCGTATCCGTTAGTAGTACAGAATTACTCAAATCCCCAATCTTCGCGAGCATAGATGGGGGAATATCGCGGAGGTCGTGTTCAAGCCAGAATGTTTCGTGTTTTTTCAATATTTCAGTCGCACTGACAAAATCCACCAATTTTAACGCGATGATCTCTCCGATGGTTGTCAATGCATAAGCGCGGTCCGCATCTTGAAAAATGAGATTGCCCTTTTCAAGTTCTCTTAATGCGTGTATAGCGGTTGTAGAACTTACTTCCAGCCCGTCACGTAATTCGCTTAGCGGTTTCTTTCCCTCTTTCAAACTGACCATGATATCGCTTCGCAGATTAGAGCATGCTGCGAGACGAAGCGTATTTTGCCTGCGCCGCAGCTTGCTCTCTTTATCTTTATCTTTATCTCTACCTGACTTCATCATCACTTTATAATTTGGATTTGATTTATATTTAAATGTTTGTTGGACTTAGACCGCTTTACGGTTCACTACAACTATCCTAAAGAGGCTTGGATAGAAGAAAGAGATGAAGTTGCAATTACGTACCTCGGATTTTTGGCCTAACGATTTGTTGTAAAAACTTTTTAATTGTATATACAGTATAACGC
>QEXZ01000266.1 GCA_003160755.1 Methanomicrobiales archaeon | reverse complement strand
TGCATCGAGTAACTTTGAAGAGATACTGTGGAACGACCCGGTTGAAGGCAAAGGCGATTTTTACTCGATGCGAGGAGCAGGCAGAATGTTTGGAGAAGATGTAACAGAGAGGGGGTTAAGGGCTTTGGGAGTGAAAACGCTGATAAGAAGCCACGAGCCTTGTGAAGGCGTAGAAGTAAAACAAGGAGGAAAAGTTCTAACGCTATTTTCAAGAAAAGGGGCGCCGTATTTTAATACACGAGCAGCGTATTTGATTCTGGATGAGACTGCGTTGCGGGAAGCAAAAGGCGCGGAAGAGCTGGCAAGAAGCGCTGCAAGAATATGGTAAATGGCACTGTTCAAAACGCTAATGATTTATACCGCCGAGAACGCGAAGAGCACAGAGTTTTAAGACACAGATTTACACTGATTTACGCAGATTTATTTTAGTTTAACCGTGTTTGTTGATTCTTTTCATCTGTGTTAATTAAGCCTTTTCAGGGCTTGCGGAAATGTGGGCAGAGCCCACAAGCGTTAATCTGTGTAATCTTGTGGTTATAATTTTCGGAATGACTATAACTTAAATTTTTGTCAGAACAATACTATTTATTACAACTCTATACGTCATCAAACGTTCGAGTCCACGAATAGGAAACAGAAACAATGAATGAAGAGAATCTAAAGAAGCAAGCATTGCAGTTCAGAGAATTAGCGGGAGACGACCTTTTCTGGTTTACCGTATCGCAAAACGTTATGGCGATAGAAAAAGACAGGCGTAGATTTGAGCAGCTGGCATTGGAAATCTTAGCATATTTCGACTGCAAGCGGTGCTGTAAATGCTGTCGTGAAATGCCCATTCATCTGAATGATGAAGCTATGGAGCGACTGTACAGGATTGACGGTGATGCCCTGTTTGATAAGATAGATGAGAACGAGGTGGACAACTACCTGAAAACCCCCTGCCCTTATTTAACGGGGGACCGATGCACAATTTACGAGGACAGACCAATGGCCTGCAGAATGTTCCCTTTTGTCGTTATTCGACCCGTTCCTACACTGCAATTATGCCCCATGGGCGAGAACATCTTCGACGAATTTAAACGATTAACGCGAAAATACGGTAAAGGAAAAAAAAACCTGCGGGTGGAATGGGAGAAAAGCGCTCCGGGTGTTAGGCTGCCGGATTACCGTGGGGACATAGGCAGTGAAAAAAAAGCCGTCTATGTCGCGCTCCCGATACCCGTCCTGGAGAAGTTCTTAAAATATCTGCGGATGGAAAAGAAAAGGTAAAATGAGTATTAAAATTCTTGTATGTGTTTAGCTGAGACGAAAAAAACCACGAGATTTCACGAGATTAACACAAGAAGATAATACTACACAGAATATATTGGTTAGATTTGCATTTTAGGTTTTACATCCTCATAATATTTTCTCGTTGTATATAAAGTATAGCTTCTTTCTATTTAAGACACAGATTTACACTGATTTACGCAGATTTATTTTAGTTTAACCGTGTTTGTTGATTCTTATCATCTGTGTTAATTAAGCCCTTTCAGGGCTTGCGGGGAGCGTGCCTCGTAACCTAATCAGC
>QEXZ01000265.1 GCA_003160755.1 Methanomicrobiales archaeon | reverse complement strand
TATATCTCCTATATAAAAGCATAAATAACTTATGCTTTTTGTTTTTGTCGGCATATGCATATATATATTTTTATATAGCGCCTATGCCGCAGGCGCTCCCATCTGTTTGTGATAAGATGAGCATGACATTTTTATTCCTTCTATTTTATATCTTTTCATTTTCACTTCCGCTTTTCTTCTTTTCCCTTTTTCCCCACCTATCCCGAAATATTGTTAAACATCCTGCGATTTATACTGCTATTTTTCTCCAATAGAAAGAGGGGGTATATAAAGCTTTCGGTTCTGGGGGTGGGTGGGTGTCATCAGGGCACTTTTTCCCGCTCTCTTTCGCTTTGCCCCTTCCCTGTCCCCTGTTCGTTCCGTCACTTTCATCTCCTCTTTTCTCGCTGTATATCGAGTATAACTTCCTTCTATTTGAGACACAGATTTACACGGATTTTTTCTTTTCATCTTGTCTGTGTTAATCTGCGTTAATCTGTGTCTATATTTCATTTTTTCTTACTCCACAATTATCTTTCGCTCCTTAGCAACACGTGATATTGAAATTGAAAACCTTCTCCACGTTCCTGTATTGTCAGTTTGCCCTCGCCTATCGTGATAAAATTTTCACGTTCTAAATTCAGTATGTTTAACGAGATATTACCCGCGCCCTGGTCTTGGTACGGCTTCTCGGCACTCGCGTTCCCATTCCCGTTTCCCCTCGGTTCGAGTTCGTGTTCCACCGCATCCGGCGTGGGCATAGGCATAGGAACCATAACATCTGCATCAATAGCCAGCGTATTCACAGCAAAACTATCCTTCGCGTGGCTGGTATTAACGTTAATATTAATATTAACAAGTTTGTAATGCGTCCCCGCAAACTGCATATATCCCTGGTAAGTGGGTGCGCATGCTTTTTCCATTATCTCTCCTCGTATCTCGTCAATACTCCTGTTCTGCCCCATAAGCTCTCTAATTCGTATCGGCTCAAGCTGCCGTACCCTGATGATATTCACTCTGAGCGGGAGCGCATGAAATTCCGTTCCTGTTCCATCAGCATTTAATGCGAAACCATACCCACAATAAACTACCTTTACTGGCACGTCATCGTCATCCATCGCCGGTTCCGCTTCAGCTTCCCCTTGCGCGTCCATTTTCCCTTCGTGGTATTCCACCGATGGCTGCTGCTGGGACTCTTGCGCCACTGCGATACCTGCTCCGACACCTGTTACAAGGGTAAAACAGAGCAATAGCGCTGCTATTGCTAGCATTACCATGCCTATGCGCAAAACGCTCCGTGTGTTTGTATTTGTATATTTCATTTATTTTTTTCACGCTCGGTTTTTAGTTCGCTGTGAACGATATAAAAAAGGCATGCAGAACGAATCGTTCGGAAAAAACTGAAAAACAGTTGCCTCTCGCCATTTTTTGGTGCAACCTTCTCTAAACGTTCTATAACGTTCCTTATCACCGCGGAGAGCGCCGAGGATAGCGGTTTGGCGTTTTAGCTAATGAGCGGAACCGCTAATAAACTAAACCTCTAATTCCGTGTGCTCTGCGATGAATTACATCATCCCTATCTTAGCCTTTATCCCTTCTATCTCGTGCTC
>QEXZ01000264.1 GCA_003160755.1 Methanomicrobiales archaeon | reverse complement strand
ACACCGCGAGTATAAAGAAATATCTTGACGTTTCGTTACGCATAGCGGAGGAGTACCACATATCCGATTACACGAGACAACGGCTGGAACTGCTGCAGAAGGACGTGAACTCGCTTTTCCCCACGGAAGAGGAGCAGAAGGCATTGACGGATTTCATGTAACCCAAAAGCTTATGTTAACTTATGATGTTATATGAATAAGCAGGGGGTCTCCACAGATGAACACCAAACGTTTGCGCTGGATTTTTATCGCACTCATTCTTCTATCCTTCTTACTTGCTTCGCTGGCAACAGGCGGAGGGGATGCAAAAGGGGACAAAACGGTAATTTACGTGCTGAAAGTAGAAGGCACGATTACCGAAGGCACTTCCTTAGACATAGTGGAAGGATTAATGGAAGCGGAGGAAATGGGTGCTGAAGCGGTATTGATCGAGCTTGATACACCGGGTGGACTTGTTGATTCCACACTGGATATAACAGAAGCGATTTTGAATTCAGAACTGCCCGTTATCACGTATGTAATGCCAAAGGGGGCGATAGCGGCATCAGCGGGTTCTTTTATCCTTATCTCTGGCAATATCGCTGCAATGGCACCGGCAACGACAGTAGGAGCGGCAATGCCTGTCGAGATAGGTATGGAAGGCAGAAAGGTGGCAGATGAAAAGACAATAAAATTCCTCGCCGGGCATATAGAGAGCATAGCAGAAGAAAGAGGTAGAAACGCAACGCAGGCAAAGCGGTTCGTCACCGAAAATGACGCGTTTAATGAAAATATCGCGTTAGAACGAGGGATAATTGACCTCATCGCCGAGGATGAGCAAGAGCTTTTGAGTAAAGTTGATGGAATGACGGTCGAAATAGGAGCTGAGAACAGGACTTTAGCGACGAAAAACGCTTCACTGCACACAAAGGGGAAAACGATACGTTCTTCTTTGTTGTCTATGCTCAGTAACCCTCAAATAGCGGTTATTCTTCTGATGGTGGGCATATATGGACTGATTTTCGGGTTCATGTCGCCGGGAACCTACGTGCCAGAGATGATAGGTGCGATATGTCTGATTTTATCGCTGTATGGGCTGGGGCTTTTCGAGGTGAACATGTTCGGTGTGCTTTTGATATTTATCGCAGTCATATTATTCATTGCCGAGGCGCTTACGCCTACCTTCGGAATACTCACCACAGGAGGTGCGGTATGCTTGATAATAGGTGCTTTAATCTTACCAAAGGAGCCTTTTCTCATTAACCCTCAGTCAGATTGGTTTGAAGGATTCTTACTAACTATAATCGGTATTGCGGTGGCATCCGCAGTTTTTTTCTTCTTTGCCATGGGAGCGGTGTTGAAGGCGAGAAAGAGAAGAGTGAAAGTAGGTGGTGAAGAGCTTATTGGGAAAGTAACAAGGGCAGAGACGGGAATAAACGAAGATAGTGGCACGATAAAAATACGAGGTGAAATCTGGAATGCTCGAACGCTGGAAGGGGAAACAATAAAAGAACGTGAAAAAGTGGAGATTGTGGACCGTGAGGGTTTGACATTGATAGTTAAAAGAAAAGAAATTGATTAGGCAAAAAATAACTTTTTGACACAGATTAACACAGAGG
>QEXZ01000263.1 GCA_003160755.1 Methanomicrobiales archaeon | reverse complement strand
AATTATAAAACATGAACATAGCGATTTATTTGGTTAAAGCGATAATCCTCATTACCGCAGGCGTGATAATTGCGAATATCGTGCTCGAAAGCAACTTGATAAAGAAATTATCACCGCTAATAGGACCCTTCTGCCGTGCATCCAACCTTCCTAAGGAATGCGTATTTTCTCTTTTCGCGTCCTTTTTTAATCCCACCGCCGGGAAATCAACTCTGGCAGGTTTCTACCGTGAAGGTAAAATCGGTGATAAGGAAACGATACTCACGGTGGTGATGTGCACTTTTCCTATTGTCATAGGCGAATCGCTGCTCAGGGTGCAGGCGCCTATCGCACTCGTGCTTTTAGGTCCCTTTATTGGCAGCATTTACATCTCTCTTAATCTTTTCTCATCTTTTCTTCAGACTTTTGCTGCTTTTATTTATTCCAAATCTCGCTTTCCTCCTCAAAAGGATGTCGAAGTGGAGATAAATGTCGCTATTACCAAAACATCGCAAAACCAGAGCGAGCAATTGAAAACGGCATTAAAAAAATCGTTTACCACGCTAAAAAAGATAATACCGATAATGGTAATAGCATTTTTAGTCGTGGATTTACTTTCCAAGTTCGAAATTATGCACTATATCATTTTATTCTTCGACCCGGTCTTAAGGGTATTAGATTTACCCGGGGAGTGTATAACCGTACTTATTGCGGATTTAGCCCATTTCTCCGCTGGCTACGCCACTGTTGCTGCTCTGCTGACTAAAGGTGTGATAACCGCGAAGCAAGCTATTTTAACCCTGTTAATCGGGAGCATGTTGATTATAACCGTGGCATATCTGAAATACAGCATTTCTACGAATATATCCTTGTTTGGAAAACTGGGAGTGAAAATAACGGTTATAAATTACATGAGCAGTATGATTTCAAAGTTCATCATAATTCTTTTGGTTGTCATAGTGATGTGAAACTTTTTTGCTTCGCAAAAACCATTGCTAAAAAAATATATGTTTCTTTGATTAAACTTTCTTTCTTAAATAAAGGTAAGTTTATGAACGAAGAAGTATATGTGCTGAAGATAGGTGGCAGTGTATTAACAGAGAAAGGCAAGGAGAGAAAGGCACGAAAAAGCGCGATAAAACGAATATCGAAGGAAATCGCTCTTGCACTCGCGCATACATCCAGAAAAAATCTTGTTCTTGTGCACGGTGCTGGGTCTTATGGGCATCCGCAAGCGAAGGTATATCTGGAAAGTCGTGATGCAAAGGACGCTTTAATCACGCACGAATCCGCGAAAGAACTGAATCGGATAGTAACCTCGTCTTTGATGGAATCTGGAGTAAAGATAATGCCCATACATCCTCTAAGCGGGGTTGTATTCAGAGGTGGAGAACCGAAGTACAAAATAAAAGAGCAAATAGAATTGGCATTAGAAGCGGGGATAGTGCCGGTTTTGCATGGCGATGTCATCATGGATGAAAAAGAAGGTTTTCGTATATTAAGCGGCGACCAGCTGGTGGTGTATGCCGCGAAAGAGTTCAAAGCGAGCAGGGTTGGCGTAGGTACGGATGTAGATGGTGTTTTGGATGATGAAGGAGAAGTGATAAGAAAAATAACGCCTGCGGAAGTGGATAA
>QEXZ01000262.1 GCA_003160755.1 Methanomicrobiales archaeon | reverse complement strand
TTTTTTACTATCTCTTCTCGTAAACTGGTGGAAAAACGTGCCATTCGCTGTTCAAAAGTATTGTTCACCTCTATCTTTTCGTCTTTTCCTCGTACTATAACTCCTCCTGCCGACCTTATCCTGTCATCCGATAATGATAAATGCACATCTACGCCCCCGGCGCCGATGCTGGCGCTTATTTCATCTGCTATCTTGTTTAGCATATCAGGAGTCACAAAAGATGCATCGGCATCCTCATCGCTTAGTATCACGTTTAATTCGCCACCACCGCGGCTTGTGCTTGTACTTGTGCCACCACTCCCGGCGATTATACTCATCGCAGCATCCTTTATCAAGCCAGCCAGGATATTTGAATATGAACTACCTTTGAAACCTTCTTTTTTTACTTCGGTTATCCTCTTCATTGATTCCTCTAACACATTCGCTATCAATCCCTCTTCAGATTGCCATTTGAGTTTTCTCGCATTCAATCGCGCGGCTCGAACCATTCGTTCGCGCTCTTCAACTCCTTTCCGCTCCTCAGCGGCAATAAAATTTTTCTTTTGCACTTCTATCTGAGCTTTCGCTTCTTCGAGCTTGAGCTTTGCTTTCTCCTTCGCTTCGCTAATTATTTGCGCCTCCTCCGAAACGGCTTCTTCCTTTATCTTCTCTACTATCTCTGTTGCGCCCATTCGAATCACCTCAAACCTAAAATTCTTTCTAACACGAGGTTTACCGTGCTGCTGAACTCTGATTCTGCAGTTGCTTTCTGCTTCTCAGCTTCCGCCAGGGCATCTCTCATTATCGCTTCCTCTTCCTTCTTGCCTTCCTGTGCATACTTATCAGAAATCTGGGCTTCTGAATCCTTTTCCGCTGCATGCGCCTTCTCCTTTAGCTGCTTCACTGCGTCATCTGCGTCTTTTAATATTTCTGCAGCGCTGCCCTTAGCTTCTTCTATTAACTTCCTGCCCTCTTCTTCCCCTTCTCTTATCGCTTTAAGCGCTTCTACTGCCATTGTATTCTTCTATACAAACTTTATTTAAAAAGAAACTTTTTTACGAAGCAAAACTGCGTAAGCATATTTTTAGTAAAGGTTTTTGCTTGCAAAAAAGTAGCGCAAGCATATTTTTAGTAAAGGTTTTTGCGAAGCAAAAAAGTTTGTTATGAAGGTCATATCCATAATAGGGAAGAAGAAGTCAGGAAAAACGTCTTTTATCGAGTGTTTAATCCCTTATCTGAACGAATATGGTAAAGTAGGGTGCATAAAACACGCGCATGAACTGAATTTGGATTTGAATTTGGATTTTGATACGTCCACCGCAAAAGATACAGACCGTTTCTTTAATGCCGGTGCAGAAGTTGTTATAGGCACGTCGGAGGAAAAGGCGATAAAAATTTGCCGCCGTGGTAAAACGGTGACGGAATTGCTAACTGAGATGGCGCATTCGGATGTTGATTTCGTGCTGGTTGAAGGGTTCAAGAGCAGCGACTTGCCGAAGATAACACTGAGCGAGTTTTTAGATGAAGATTTAGTCGGCAACATAATAAAAAAAGTGGACTTGCCGACGGATTCTGAAGACCGAGAAGAAACGATAAAAGAGATAGTCAAACTTATTCTTTCGCTTGACGACTACTAAACAAACTTTCTTTGTGAAAGAAAGTTTGA
>QEXZ01000261.1 GCA_003160755.1 Methanomicrobiales archaeon | reverse complement strand
GCAGCCGGAGAGTATAGGAAAAACAGGATGGATAGACGAAAGGCTGTGGAAAGGAGATTACGATGTACTCGTTATCCAGGGATTAGAACTGTTACCCATTCCAGCTCTGCTGGATGTGTTTCCCAAGATAGAAGCAAAGAAAGTGCTTGTATGGCATGTGGGGATGCTGCCGGTATATGACCGTCTCTATAAGCTAAAGTTCGATGCCGTTGTATGCTTTAACTTGCGATTTAAAAAGATGCTCAATGAGAAATATCCAGAGGAAAGAATCCATATAATCCCCTTTCCTTGCCGTCAAGTAGTTAAAGGCGATAAAAAGAGAGCAAGGGAAGAGCTTGGCATTCCACGTGAAAAAACTGTTCTATTCTCCTTTGGAAAAGAGCCTTTATGTGAGTATATGGATTATCTCTGGTTAGTGAACGAATTAAAAGAAAAATATGACCTGAAATATTTGGTCCTTCGGTCTTATGGAGATATACTGCCGGAGAGTGAGTTCTTAGATGCTCGATGTTGCATACCCCCTTATGATGAGATATACCGGTATCTTCATGCATCCGATGTCTTTCTATGGGCAAAGAGAGAGACAGACTACATCGTAGTCTCCAGCACGGTTTGCCAGTGTTTGGGTGCGCTCACTCCTATTGTCGCTCCAGACGTGCGACATGTAGAACAAATGGATAAGGAGATAATAAAATATAAAAATAGGGCAGATTTAAAGGATAAAGTTATCCGGCTCATAGAAGAAGAAGATTTCAAGAAAGAAGTTTTGAAGCATGCGAAACAATATGTAAGCGAGAATTCGGCGGAAAAAATTGCGAAGAAGTTTATAAGGATGTTTGAAGATATTTTGAGGAGTTGAGGTAACCTAACAAAAGTTAGTCTGAAATCCCAGTCCAAAATTGTATAACAGCATCCAATATTTTTTTTCGTAATCCCAGAATAAGTTTCTTTTTTACCCTCATTTTCTGTGAATCAAAATAAGCTTCGTTCAAATAGAGCTTACGATTAATCTCTATTTGAATCCAGGGGATTCCCTTTCGTCCATAATGAACTTGTGAGATACATCCCCCTAAAAAGGGATTGTTTATTGTAACCTCTCCCTCATCAGCAAATACACACTGGAAGGATTCTGCAAACGCCTGTATCCATTCGGGAGGGCATGTTATAGGCCTTCCAGCAGGCATCCCCCGATTGTCGCCTCGATTACATAAACAGATAAGTGGCCTGGGCTGACTAGGGTTATCGCTAATTGGAGGTGAATTGGGTAGCCTACTATGACAGTCAAGAGCTAATTTGATGTTGTGATTGTCAAGAAGATCATCAAGCTTTTTGTGATATGGGTAGTATTTAGAAATATTTAAACATAGGATTATAATACTATTAAAAGATGAAAATCGCATTTGTATCGACCTATCTCCCTCAGCAGTGTGGAATAGCCACTTATACGGATTATGTCATTCACGGGCTCCGGAAGGTGAATCCGGGACTGGGGATTAAGGTGGTTGCCGAGAAGGACGCATCGCCAGTTAACCAGAAGAGATTTGAGGTAGTCCCATGCTGGGATAGGAATGAGAATTATGTAGAACCAATCATCAGCAATGTAAAGGACGCAGATATAGTCCATATTCAACATGAATACGGCATTTACGGGTTTGATGAC
>QEXZ01000260.1 GCA_003160755.1 Methanomicrobiales archaeon | reverse complement strand
TGTGCCGCACTCACACAGGGACCGTGGTCTGCGGTTATCTTTAGTGCAAGTTCCAAGAACTCAGTGACATACATCGGCAAGCGCTTCTTGAACCACAACAATGAGATGACGTCACCTATGCCGTACCCCTCGCTGATAACCTTGCTTATCGGAACGCCAGCATATAGTAGTTCCTCGCCCCTGTCGTCCGAGATAGTGCTGATAATGTTGGTGGCTTTTCGCATGGTTTGCGGATTATAACCTGCCGGTATCTCTTGCGGTTCCACCTCCTCCCGCTCTTCTATGATTCCTTTGCCCCTCAAATCGTCATACACCTCTCGTATAAGGCCATCGAGGTCGTCGTATGAGCTGGGAACGTATGCCCCCGCCTCCTTGAGTGCCGCGTTCTTTGCATCTGCCGTCTCTGTCTCACCCCGCGCCATTGCTCCTGCATGCCCAAACTGCACCTCGCTGGGAAATACCTTTACGCATGTGCCGGTAACCCATGCCACCACCGGCTTCTTTATTTCTCCTTTCTTTATTGCATCTGCTATCTCATACTCATCCTTACCGCCCACTTCCCCAAGCACCACCATCATCTTTATGTCGGGATTTGCCTCGTATCGCAGCAGATGCTCAACAAGTGTCGAACCCGGATATTTATCACCTCCGATAGCAACCCCCTCGTATACTCCGTCTGAATTCAGCGAGATCATATTCGCCATCTCGTTCATCATACCTCCTGACTTCGACACGAACCCAACGCTTCCCGTCCGGTAAAGTTTTGACATCAGAAGGTTGGACAAAGCGCCACCAGCATTGCCTATCTTGAAGGCGCCAGGCACAAAGCCCCCTACCGTTGCAGGACCGATGATCCACTTGCCCAATTTTTTTCTTAAAGCAATAAGTTCCCTTGTCTGCCGTTCGGGTAAACCCTCAGCAATAATGACAACTGTCTTAATGGACGGGTAGTTTATAGCTTCCGTAGAAACTTCGTACGCTGAGCGGAAGGACGCGAAGTTTATGACCACGTCAGCCTCCGGATGCTTCTCCACTGCTGTCTCGAGTTTATTGTACATGGGTATCAATATCTCGTGCCAGCCGAAGAACACCTTCGTAAATCCTTTGCTACCTCCACTGGGATTCACAACTGCCGCTACGGATGGGCTCTCCTTTCCTGATAGATAGTCAAAGTCCAGCATCCGCTGAACTGCCGCTTCCTGGTTACCAAATATAATGGCTGTTGTGTCTTTATCAAACAGCACATAATCGGGTTTGACCATCTTATCTCTCACCTCCATTCAGATTTTTTAGTGCAATAGCAACCACTTTTGTCATGTGCATGTCAGGTCCATGAACCTCCATATCCAGGTCTAATCTCTGCCCTGCATCGCGAATCTTTTCCAGACCCGCCTCGTAGTTTGGCCCACCACGCCGTATATATATCTTTATGCCATGCTCTTTTATCTTTTCCGCGTAATCGTCAAGCGCATTTATTATTCCATCGAAGGTCTTTGCCACGTCCGTGAAGTTCGCTATTCCGCCGCCTATGATGAAGACTTTACCGCCCTCAACCTTCTCCCTGGTCATCAAATCAAGTAGTGTCTTTGCATACTCGCAGGTCTCGTCTGTGGTGGGATTACCACTATACTCTCCGTAGGTTGCCAGCTCATCACCAAATCCAAGGTCTACCA
>QEXZ01000026.1 GCA_003160755.1 Methanomicrobiales archaeon | reverse complement strand
CCATAGCGTCAAGTTAGTCTTGTGAAGCCATAAATAATGCAGTTTCTTCCGGGTCGGAAAACGAGCCAATGCCCGAAAAAATTCCATAGACAATAAAACGAAAACTTTATATGTGTAGTGTATATACACTACATACATGACAGAACATAAAACATTCATCCGCAAGATCCGGCAGGGGGATAAAATCCGATATGCTGAAGTATGGAACGAACGGCGAGGAAAAAAGGTAATTCAACATCATGTCCGGTATTTAGGGAGTGACCCCGACAATCTCCCTGATCCGAGTTTGTTTGACATCGAAAAAATTCACTTTGGATACCTGGCACAACTGATTCTTAGCGATACAATCTCTGCGGATGACGTTTATCTCATGCTCGATGGGATGGGTAAGCCCGTAAAACGCAAAGAACTCAAAGAGATTGTCATTCGCTATAATATTGAAGGAAAAAAAACTCGCCTTCGTCTGGTGTTTCGGAGAAAAGGAAAGAGCAGTGCGCAATCTGTGGTCGAGGATTAACAGTCCGCTACACCTACAAACGGCCAATAACCTCTCTTCATGGGGCAAAAACTACCCGGGTAAAAGTCGTGGCATGCAAAAACCATCCTGGCGAATGTATCACGATTCATGATGAGGCGGAAGCACCACTAATACCAAAATGCTGCACAGACCTGAATGTAACCTTATTAATCGGACTTCTCCGTTGGCGTATTGGGATGAAACGTCATGAAATACGGGCATTTCTCAGGGCAAAGGGCATCGCCCTTTCAACGGGGACTATATCAAATCGCAGCCTTGATTTCCTCTTGCTTTTCAAGCAACTCCACGAGGCTAAAACGGCTGAGATAAAGGCTTTGATTGACCGCAACGGCGGTATGATTCTCCATATGGATGGAACCCATAGGTCCGGCGGAAGAGTTGTCTTTGTATTACAAGAAGGACACAATGGCATAGTACTCGACGCGGATTTAATTCCCTCTGAAGCAGAGGAACATGTACAACCCATCCTATCAAAATTTAAAAAGACCTATGGCTCACCGCTCGTTATAGTCCGGGACATGGCAAAAGGTCTCGCGCTATGCGCCTCAAATAGCTTCCCAAACAAGCCCCAACAGATATGCCAAGTACATTTCATTAGAAATCTGGAAAAAGATCTGGTAACCGGGTATCACAAGCGTTTGAAGCACGCGATGGTTAAACACCGGCTTACTCGCCGGTTAAGAGCGCTGCGCAACGCAGAAAGTGGAGACAACGGCATGACGAAGCTTCAACAGCGGTGGGTGCACATAGCCGTGGATTACTTGCTTTACCCCATAGAAAAGCATGTTAAATGGATAAGCCACCCAATATCGTATATTGTCCAATATTATCGGATTAGAGAGGTATCTAACCTGGTTAGCAGGCTAATCCGGTGGAACGCATCGGATCAGTTTGTCTACAAACCATTGATGGACTTGAATGCGTGTTTAAGGTCCGTTCTGGAGGATTCAGAGGTGTTTAAGTATTATTGCCTCTTGGATAAAACGTTGGAATGGCTGGACGAGTTGCGTGATAACTTGAGGCTAAGCCGCAGAACTAATCTGAAAGACACTTCACCGGACGATATTGACCTGGAGGTTATTACGAAGAATATAAGGGTCGTATTGGCTAGAATCCGTGAGGAAAGCCGAGAACTGGGAGGAGAATATCCACAAATTGCATCTGCGATCAACGATGCCTTTGAAAGCCATTGGAAAGAGCTATTTGTCCCTGAACCTATCGTTAACGGTAAAAAAGTCGCATTCAGACGCCATAACAACGGGTTAGAGAGCAGCCATCGCAGAACGAGAAAGGCTATACGAGAGCGTACTGGCAGATCAGAGACCAATAGCGAGATGGAACAATTTGGAGACTTGTTAGCAATCCTATCAAACTTATGGAACCCGACGTATCAGAAAGGAATATTGCGTGATGTGGTGGATCTTGGTTATTCTTTGAGTCCTTTTGTAAATGACCTCCCAATACTCCGAAAAGAATATCGCGAAACAAGAAAAGGTCCCGAAATACAAATTGCTGATGAAAAACGGATGGGTATTCTGGAAGATTTTATACAAGCTTTAGAGACGACTGGATCATCCAATGAATTGGTCTATACATTACAATCCATTTTAGGTGTAGAGGCGGATATGGAAGCGGTTTGCTTATGCTGAAAAAATCCAAGCCTATCTTGACGGCATGGTTATTCTCTCTCCTGTTTTTTACCTTACTTTACTTCACCTTAACTTCACCGCAGTCCCGTATGCGAGTATCTCCGCGGCACCAGTCATCACCATCGAAGTCATAAACCTCACATTTACGATTGCGTCCGCACCCATCTCCTCCGCCTTCTCCGTCATTCTTTTCAGTGCGATTTCTCTCGCCTCGCTCATCATCTCCGTGTATTCCTTTATCTCACCGCCGACGAGGTGCCGAAATCCCGCGGCTATATCTTTTCCGATATGCTTCGCTTGAATTACATTTCCTTTCACAATCCCTAAAACCTCTGCTATCTCCTTTCCGGGGACAAAATCAGTATTTACAACTATCATGGTCATGGTCTCAACTCCTCCTCACTTATCTCCTCTTTCATTTTCTTCCATTCTTTATATCTCTCAACACTCATTGTTATTATTAAAATAGCTGCGCCGATAGCCATCATTGCTATGCTGACTTTTATTCCAAGCAGTATCGTGGATTCTCCTGCTTCTGGTTTGAAAAGGGGATACATGCTATATGCACTCATAATCAGTATGCCCACGAGGAATACCGCAACACCCACCCACGTTGTTATTTTCATTCTTCCGGTAGCTACATCTAAAAGTTTGCTACGAGGCTATTCTTAAGTTCGCGTGCGCTCTTCTCGCCGGCTAATATCTCAACCAGTTTAACGCCGAATTCGAGCGCAGTCCCCGGACCCTGACTGGTGATTATCTTACCATCCTCTACCACTCGCTCATTGATGTGTTTTGCCCCGGCTAAAGTGGTTTCCAAACCCGGATAAATCGTCGCTTTTTTGCCCTCTAAAATCCCCGCTTTTGCCAATACCGAAGGTGCAGCACAGATAGCCGCAACGACTTTACCGAGTTCAAATGCTTTTCTCACTGCATCCAAAACGCGCTTATCGTTACCCAGATTCACGTACCCTGGAGACCCACCGGGCAAAATGACCGCATCAAAATCCCCGATATTAATCCCTTCTATTTCTCTATCCGGAACCACTTTGACCCCATGCCCGCCTTCGATAGCGCCCGTTTGAAGACCTGCAATCACAACCTCTATCCCTGCTCTTCTGAGTGTGTCCACAATACCCATAGCTTCTATCTCTTCAAATCCCGTAGCCAAAAATACAACGACAGCCATTTTTTCTTACCTCCAATATAATATGCCCCGCTAATAATAGCAATGCACAAATATTTATAAAGGAGGAAAAATAAGGAAAGGGTATGGACTTGCAGGGAAAACAACTGACAATTGCAACAGTTGCGGTAGTGTTTGCGTTCTTAGTGCTAATTGCATTAGTAGCAACGATTGGCGGCGGTTTAAAATCTTATGAGCGGTCTGAAATAAGAATCGCTGATATAGACATATCTGCGGAAGCGCTTGGTATTGCCGATGTAATGTTAAATGTGACCACGTATCTGGATAATAGCGGGGGTGCGAAATCCGGCGAAATAGACCTCCTGGTGAAGGCATACGATGCAGATACAAATTTACTCGTAGCTTCTAATGGCTCGAAAGTGGGGGAAATAGGCGGAAGAGAGACAAAATCTGCTAACACGTACTTGAAGCTTCCGAAGGAAGGAGGATATAGACTGCAAATAGTTGTTTTTGAAGACGGTAAAGGCATACTGCGGGGCGAAAGAACGATTTATGGATTATCTCGATTAGAACCTCCTTCTGTTGCAAAAATTTCCATACGGGAACTTGATTTCTTCGTGGAAGCCGTAGAAGTAGAGAGCGGAAGGGGGAAAGAGAAGGAGTATGCAATCGTCAATATCACTCTATACATTGACAATCTCGGAAAAGATGTCGGCGGTCTGAGAGCTTTGATAAAGGCGAGGGACAACGAAACGAGGTTAATAGCAGACAGGGGGTGGGAAGACCTCGGGGTCCTAAAAGAAGGCACTACATCGCTACATTACGCAGAGGTGAGGGTGCTTAGTGGCAGGGATTACATATTTGAGATTCAAATATGGCAATCAGAAAGGATAATAAAAGAGAGCAGTGGAATGGTTCTATTAAGTCCTTTTGTGAACAGAACGGTAGTAGTAGAAGCGAAAGAGAAGACGGTAGAAATTTCACCCAAGGTAGAAATTACTGATTTCATCCATCCAAGTGCACCAGTCCCTGAGCCTATGCCTTATCCTACCCCAGCACCGGAGGCGCCGGGCTTTGAAACTTTATTCGCAGCTTTCGCACTTTTTATCGTCTTTGTTTTACTGCTAAAGAAAAGGAGAGGGAGTATATAAGAATGGAAAAAGAAGAAGAAAAACGGGAGGAGGCTATGAAGGAAAAGAGGGAAGAAGAGAGATTCGCATCAGAGGATATTTTCAGGTATTTCAGGCTCGGTGTTTTCGTAATCCTTATGATCTTACTCGCCGTGGCTGTCTTTCAATTCTATTTCTTTGCTATGCATGCTATTTCCGCGCTATTCGAGTATAAATACCGCTCTTTGGTACAAGCAGGCTTCGTGGCATGCGTCATCGCTGTGGTCGTATATTTGTTAAGAGCGGTAATTGTAAAGGAGAAATAAAATGAGAGCGCTATACATAGGGCGATTCCAGCCCTACCATCTCGGGCACCATGCAGTAATAAAAGAAATCGCTTCTGAAGCGGATGAAGTCATTATAGTTATAGGGTCAGCGCAAAGAAGCCACGAGTTGGAGAACCCTTTTACTGCTGGGGAACGCTATCTGATGATTTCAAAGTCCTTAAGAGATGATGGCATTTCCAACTTTTATATCGTGCCCATCTTAGATGTAAACTGGAACGCGGTCTGGGTTTCGCACGTTGAGTCATTGATGCCCCCTGTGGATGAGGTATTTACAAATAACCCGTTAATAGAGCGTTTATTTGAAGAGCGAGGCTACGAAGTTCATGCTCCTTTGCTATTCAATAGGAAAGAATATTCGGGTAGCGAGATAAGAAGACGAATGCTGAACAACGAAAACTGGGCGGTTTTAGTGCCCGAAGCGGTTACAGAAGTGATAAAGGAGATAGACGGGTTAAGAAGGATGGAGAATTTGCGTAGAAGTGACCGTCAGTGAGAGTTTCAAAAAAAAAATAAAAAGGGGTAAATTTTGTATGTTTTTTAGTTCCCCTTTATTCTACTTTTCTTCTACGCTACTGCTTCCAAAACGTCCTCTGCTTTCACTGTCTTCCTTCCGGCATGTCTGGCGAGGCTTACGGATTTTGCCGCTACTTTTTCGCCATATTCTTCTAATACCTCTACCAATGCCTGACTCGCATCTTCGCTGACTCTCTCTGCTCCGGCGTTTCTCATTAACCTGGTTACAGGTGCTGTTGGTATTTCAGCCATTTTTATCACGGTGATTACATAATACAGAGGGGTATATAAGCTTTTCGGTTGTCTGACCTCTAAAACACCATCAAAACCAATGACCTAACGTCTTCTGGCGCATATCATCAAAAGAAGAGAGGTCATAGCCAAAAAGCTGCAGCACCCGGTGCGCAACCGGTATCAGCTGATGCTGGACGTAATACGAGCAGTCAACTTGGTATGTTCGCCCCTCTGCGGTTATTTCGTCCCCTGCGCTTCTCTCTATAACATCCACGGGGAAAGCGCGGTCGCTCGTCTTCCCCGCGCCTTTTATTATCACATACGGGATTTTCGAGCCAACTTCGTATACAATGCGCGAGGACGAAGTTAAAGCTCTTTCTGCCGCCATAACGTGCGCTTGCTTTGTCTCATAGCTGCTTATCTTTCTGGTGAGCGTCTTGTAAATCGTTAACTTGTCTACGGATATTTTTCCCTCTTTTACGTCCTGTATGATGGTTTTAGCATATTTTACCGCAGCTTCAGGGTCTTTTTGTTTTAATATGAGTTCTATCACCTCTGTCTGCACTTCTTTCGCCAGCTCGCACCAGTCCCCGCGGCGCACTTCCAGGCCGCGCACTATGATCTCGCCTTTGTCGGTAAGCGCTGCGTATCTCTTCTTCTTTCCCGTAAAGAAAATAGCTTTAAAGAAGTCCTGTATCTCGAGTTCAAGCGGAAGTTCCTCTGAAATACGCGCTGAAACTTCTCTCGCTTTCTCCCACGTCGCCGCTTTTATATCCTCCTCTTTTCCCGCTGCATCAGGCGTGAGTGGGAGTTTCGCAAATATGCTGTCGGTATCTCCATAGATCACCTCAAATCCGAGCTTCTCCGCTACCTCCACCGTGCGCTTTATAAAATGCCGTCCCCATGCCGTTGTCGCTTCAGCGCATTCGCGCTTGTAAAATTTCGCTGCGCTCCATCCCGTATATCCATAGAAGCTGTTCGTGAGGATTTTGATACTCTGCTGTTGTATGTCCAGCAACCGATATTGGTCGGAATTTTTGTCGTGTTTCTTCATTTCCGCCTTTATCGCTCTTCTTCGTGCGATTAAATCGCTCATTATTCGTTTAAAGAATCCATCTGGCGTTTTTCTGAATGCATAGCCCACCTCTGGTGCGATATGTAAATCCGATTCGGGTTCTGCACCTGCACCTCGGGCTTCTACGAATGTATCAGGTGAGATGTTAAAGGAAATCATGATGGTGGGGTACATAGAAGAGAAGTCAAGGGCGATAACATTCTCGTGCAAGCCCTTTTCTGGAGGGAGCACGAATCCACCCTCAAAAGTCTTTTCCGCTCCTCGCTTTGGTGGCACCAGTTCGCCTTTTTTGAAGGCTTCTGCGGTTAAAAACGCTTCTACCTGCCTGCCTCGCCCCATCTTTGCTACCTCGTCCAGAGGATAGCCGATCATCTTAGAAAGTTCAATTTGCAGTGGCAGCATCTTCTCCGCGATGCCCAGCGTGCTGACTGCATCCGCCTTTGCGTATTCGTATAACTGCTGTCGCACGGCAGACGACGGCGAAGCGTCAACCCAGTAGTCGGTAATCTCCCGTGGCGTTAAATTCACTCTTTCGCTTTTCTTCATCACGCCAAGGTATTCGGCTACATTTTCCAGTTTCTTCACCTTTACGCTGCTTAAGTCGCGCTTTGCGAGTTTGAAAAGGTCAACGTTCAGCCGCCCCGTGATGTTTATTCCGGGCAACGCACCTCCCCTCTCCTTGTCATACTGTACCGTGCTGCCATCCGCACCCACGACTAAACGAATCCTGTGCATTCTCGCACGTTCCCTTATGTACTGCCAGTCAAAGGCGTCAGAATTATAGCCCACGATAACATCCGGCTGGAATTGCGCTACAAAGTTCAAAAAAGCGGTTATTACTTTTTTATCCCCTTTTTCCGTCCATCCCTCTTCTTCCATCATGAACAGCTTTGCTTTTACTTCTTTTCCTATTCCTTCGGTGTATGCGGCAGAAATGATTGTTATCGGGTCATTTTTCGCTGATGGCATTCCATATCCGCTCAGCGTAGCCATTTCGCAGTCAAAAGCGAGGATTTTTAGCACTGGCAGGTGGTCACCCCCGCCGCTCATTTTTTTGTACGATATGTCCGATGCAAGAATAGCCATATTGGCATAGTCCAGTTCTATTTCTTCGCCCACCACGTTTACGCCGTCAAAAGGTCTCAGTTGTTTGTCTATCAAGTACCGAATGGCAAATAGAATGTCCGCTTCAAGTACGGTAAGACCCGCTTTTTTGGCGCTCTCTCGCAGCAGCGGAACGTGCCTCGGATGTTCAGCATAAATCTTTAACCCTCTCTGTTCAACACCAAGTAATTTCTTCTGGCAAAATTCCACTCGCTTAACGCTTATTTGTTCGTCTCCTCTATCCACACGGATTTTTTCTACCACTTCCTTAGTTTCTTCAATATCTCGGTAGGGGTAAGAATGGAAATAAGAATGAAGAAAGGCGTAAAAATACGGCTCGAAATTTTTGTCTAACACAACAAAAACCTTTCCTGCTTTGCTCTTGCACCATAGTCGTATCACCGGCTTTTCGTTCCCGGTATCGTCTCTTTCCGTTATATAATCAATGTCCAGTAGAAGACCCTCTTTTTCCATTCTCGTTTCTCTTTTTATCTGTTCACGCTCCCACTAAATAAATTTTTACCTTTGCAATGCAACGCACAATTTAGATAAATTTTTAAAGGAACCGTTTAATTTCTAATTTATCCGGTCGAGCTGAAGAAATGAAAAAAATCATTATTGGTGGTGGAAGAGCAGGGAGAGATCTGGCAGCTCAGTCACCCGAATCTGTAATTATTGAGATAAATCCAGAAAAGCGTGAGAAACTTCTGGGATTAGCGGGCGTAGAGGTAATTATCGGCGATGGAAGCGACGAAGAACTGCTAAAGCGAGCAGGTTTGGGGGATGCAGGGGTTTTTATCTCACTCACGGGCAATGACGATGTCAATTATCGCGCTGCTGCTATTGCGAAGAAATACGGTGTCCCAAAGATAATTGTTCGGGTGGAAGACCCGGAAGACAGGGGGAGGTTTCAGAAGCTGGGCATTGAATCCATCATGTTTCCTACAAAGATCGTTGCGAATCTCATCAGCGATATGGTGCGTTCTGGCTTTGACGCAAGCGTCGAAACCCGCACACCTTTCGAAAAAATCCTCGTTCCAATCCTCAGTAAAAACACGGTGGAGATGGCGTTCAAAGAAGCTTTGCTCGTGGCTTCCGTCGCGAGGGCGGAGGTCACTGCTGTATTATCTGAGGGGATAGACAGGCAAGAGATGGAATCCAGGGCAATGGAGATGGGCGTACCGCTTAAGGTATTGTTGGGAGAGGAAAAACTGATGGACATTATAAAAAAGCACCTGCATTATCCCGGCTGTATAATATTAGACATCGTAAAAGAGCACTTATATTACCCGGATTGTATAATAATAGACCACGAAGAACTCGGCATCCTGGATAAATTGTTCAACCGAAGTGTCGTTTTAAAGCTGATAAAATGCGCTTCCTGCCCGGTGCTTGTTGCGCGAACGTTCAGGTATTACGAACGCGTTCTTGCACTTCTGGATTCGTCTGATGTATCTGCGAGTGTTGGAAGGCACGCGGTTCAGATAGCGCATTCGTGCGGGGCAGAGCTGCATTTACTCATTCTGGAGATTGTTCCAAGTGAGTTGATTGACGGGATAAAAAAGATGGGAGAAAAAGGAAACGTACGGATTATTGAAAATTGGGTAGAAGGCAACCCGATGATAGAAGCGGTAAAAGAAGTAAAAAGTGGGAATTACGAACTCGCAGTGATCCCCTGGAAAGGAATGGGTGTTATAAGGTCAGACCTGATAAGGAAAATAGTAAACGATGCTCCCTGTTCTGTTCTAACGGTTGTGTGATGCCTATGACCCTAACCATAAGCCCCTATGTCCTATTATTAGCGATAGCGGGCTTCGCATTTATCATTCCGATTCTTTCTGGTAGAATAGGCGTTCCAGCAGTGGTTGGAGAAATCATCTGCGGAATCCTCTTTGGGCTTTTGGGGTTCTCACTCGAAGCAGAAGGACGAATAGTTATAGACTTTCTTGCGAGCTTTGGACTCATATTTCTGATGTTTTTAGTAGGTTTGGAGATAGATTTTTCTAAGGTTGAGGTTCATGGTGTGAAACTATTTATCCTCGGAACTTTTATCTTTATCATCACGCTCGGCATTTCGATATTCCTGACGACTAAACTGGGCTTTGGATTATATCTTGCGCTCGTCCTCTCAACCTCCGCGGTGGGGTTGACCGTGCCAACGATAAGGGAACTGGGGCTATTAAAGAGCGATTTTGGACAGACAATCCTCATATCGGCATTCATTGCGGATTTTGCCACTGTGTTGCTCGTTACGGTGTACACGCTACATTTTAAAAAGGAAGTCACATGGGAGTTGTTTTTAATTGCACTTGTATTTATTCTGTTTTTCATGGTGTATTACGTGGGTAAGCTTGTAATCTGGCATTATCCGGAGCGTCTTTCTGCGTGGTTTAAATCCGACCAGCCAACAGAGATGGGAGTAAGGGCTGCCTTCGCGTTATTGCTCGTATTCGTTGCTTTATCAGAGATAGCAGATATTAAGGCCATAGCCATACTGGGTGCGTTTCTTGCGGGTGTGATGCTCTCCCTTTTGTTCCGTGGCGGGACGGTTCTCGAACAGAAACTCTACGGGATAGGATACGGATTCCTCATACCTATATTCTTTATAAGCGTAGGAATGCAGTTTGACCTTGGGGCATTGACAAGAGGAGGGATTTATCTTGTTCCAATGCTACTTTTAATCGCACTCGCGGTGAAGATAGCGCCGTCTCTGCTTTTTCTCGTACGGCACTCGTTGAAGGATAGCATTTCCGCCGGTGTTTTACTTTCTTCGCGATTAAGCTTGATAATCGCGATGGCTGCGGTTGGGTTGGAACTCGGATTGATAGATACAGCAATGGAATCGGCTATCATTGTGCTTGCGTTAATAACAAGCATTAGCTGCCCTACTATTTTCAAGAAGATGCATCAGAAGGAATAGCAAAGGGTTTAAATATCCTGCAAGCACTATATTTAAAAGAGCTAATTTGAGCCACGGCATCACAGATATAAATTAATAGACGAGGAGAAAAGGGGAAAATGGCAAAGCAGAAGCTAAGTGGTGCGGAAATAGTAGTAGAGGAGTTGAAGACAGAAGGAGCGGAGGTAGCCTTTGGAATACCTGGGGGGGCTCTGTTAGACTTGTACGATGTGCTGTACAAGGAAGAGGCGATAAGGCACATATTGATGAGGCATGAGCAATGTGCTGCGCACGCCGCCGACGGCTATGCACGTGTATCAGGGAAAGCAGGCGTTTGCATCGCTACTTCGGGTCCTGGCGCCACAAACCTCGTTACTGGACTGGCGAATGCAAACATGGATTCTTCGCCTGTGGTGGCATTAACAGGGCAGGTGCCGACCTCTGTAATAGGCACCAATGCATTCCAGGAAGCCAGCACCTTCACTATTACCATGCCCATCACGAAACATAACTTCCTCGTAAAGAGAACGGAAGATTTACCTAAAACCATCCATAATGCTTTTTATATTGCCAATACCGGGAGGAAGGGAGTTGTTTTGGTTGACCTGCCAACGGACATTTTAGCAGGCGTAGCGGAGGTGGATTTACACCCCAAAGAGACTTTTGCTGGCTATAAACCGAATATAAGGCCGAATCAAGTGCAAATAAAGCGAGCTGTTGAGGTTTTAGCAAATGCGGAGAGACCTCTTATACTGGCAGGCGGAGGCGTTATCAGCGCTGATGCTGCGGCGGAGTTACGCCATTTAGCGGATTTTCTTTGTGCTCCTGTAGTGACAACGCTTATGGGTAAAGGAGCAATTCCCGAAAATCATCCTTTCTGCCTGGGCATGGCAGGGATGCATGGACAGCTCTATGCGAACAGAGCGATTAACGAATGCGACGCTCTGCTCGCCTTAGGGACAAGATTCAGTGATAGAACCACGGGCTGGCAATTAGACCAGTTTGCTCCGGATGCCACTCTAATACACGTGGACATAGATACCGCGGAGATAAACAAGAACATGCAGGTGGATATACCGATTGTAGGAGATGTGAAGCTTGCGCTGTCGGGAATATTAAAGTTGCTGGAGAAAAAGAGAGAGAAGAAGGGGGGGAGCGAATGGGAGAAGAGAATAAAAAAGATGCACGAGACATGTGACTCGTGTGTAGAAGATATATCAATGGAAAGGGCGTCGGTATCGGATATATTAATAAAAGAAATCAGCAGAATCCTGGATGACGATGCAATCGTCACAACAGAAGTGGGGCAGTGTCAGATGTTTGCAGCGCATTATTACATGACGAGAAAGCCCCGCGCTTTTATCTCTTCCGGCGGGCTGGGGACGATGGGATTCGGATTCCCAGCAGCGATAGGAGCGAAGGTTGCGGCACCGGATAAAAAAGTCGTGGACATAGCAGGAGACGGAAGTTTTCTGATGACCTGTCAAGATTTGGCTACTTGCGTTGAGAACGATATACAGGTGGTGGTATGCATTCTTGACAACAGATATTTGGGGATGGTAAGGCAGTGGCAGGAGCTGTTCTATGAAAAGAAATATGCTCAAACAGGTTTGGGGGTAACGCCGGATTTTGTTAAGCTGGCGGAAGCGTTTGGATGCTATGGCGAGCGAGTGGAAAAGCCGGAGGAGTTGAAAGACGCATTAAATAACGCATTTGAGTCAGGAAAACCTGCAGTGCTTGATATGATTGTAGGTAAGGAGGACAAGGTATTGCCAATGATTCCCCCAGGTGGTGGTATAACGGGAATGATAGGAACGGAAAGATGCAAACACATATAATTTCGTTATTGGTGGAGGACCATCCGGGAGTGCTTACGAGAATGTCAGGCATGTTCACCCAGCGAGGAATCAATATCACCTCGCTTACGGTTTCTCCATGCGAGAAGGAAGGGTTATCAAGGATGACGGTGGCGATAAAAGGTTCGGAGAGCGAGTTGGAGATGGTAAGGAAACAGCTCAGCAACCTGATAGAAGTGGTAAAAGTGGTGGATTTGAAAGGGAACGAGGCGATTATCCGCGATTTGTGCCTGCTAAAGGTGCATGCAAAGGATCCAGAAGCTCGTTCGGAGGTAATGCAGCTTGCGGAATCGTATGGAGCGAAAATATTGGATGCTGCGTTGGATTCCGTAACACTTGAACTTACGGAAGAGGCTAAGAAGATAGACAGGTTCGTGGACTTGATGCGCCATTTTGGTGTGAAACAGTTGTTCAGGACGGGGGTTACGGCGATTGGGATAAGTGCAGGTGCAGGTGGAGGCGTGGAGAAATAGAAATGTGGTACCTGTGTTCTCCTTTTATGGAATGGTATTCGAAAAAGTTTTAAACTGAGAAAAATAAATACAATAAACTCACGTAAAATAAAACATACAGGGGGGGGGAGATAACATGAACGTATTACATGATGAGGATGTAGATGAGGGGATTTTAAGAGATAAAACAATAGCAGTGATGGGGTATGGGGCACAGGGGGATGCACAGGCAAACTGTTTGAGAGATTCCGGCGTTGCCGTAATCATAGGGGAGACGGAGATATTAGGCGGCAGTAAAAACCCAAGCTGGGAAAAGGCAAAAGAGGACGGTTTTGAGGTATTGGCGATAGAAAAAGCGGCGGAAAAAGGGGATATTGTGCATATCCTGCTTCCGGATGAGATTCAGCCCGAGATTTACGAAAAGCAGATAAAGAAGCACATGAAAGCAGGGAAAACACTCGGTTTTTCGCATGGCTTTAATATCTGCTTCAAAAGAATTGTTCCAAGAGAGGACGTGGACGTTATTATGGTTGCACCGAAGGCGCCGGGAACCGAGGAAAGGAAGGCATATTTAGACGGCTTTGGCGTTCCGGGTCTCGTTGCAGTAAAACAGAATCCATCTGGAAAGGCCAGAGACGTGGCGCTGGCAATGACAAAGGCGATGCACTGGACAAAAGCGGGCATCTTAGAATGTACTTTTGAACAGGAGACGTACGAGGATTTATTCGGTGAGCAGTGCGTTTTATGCGGTGGGTTAGTAGAATTAATGAAGAACGGGTTTGAAGTGCTGGTAGAGGCGGGCTACCCACCGGAAATGGCGTATTTCGAGTGCGTGCACGAGACGAAGCTCATTGTGGATTTAGTGTGGCAGGGCGGGATAAAGCGAATGGCAGAGGTTATCTCTAACACGGCGGAGTATGGAATGTGGTCAGTGGGGCATAAGATAATCGGACCTGAGGTAAAGGAGAGGATGAAAGAAACGCTGAAACGAGTTGAAAACGGTGAATTTGCAAATGAATGGGTTGAAGAATACAAACGCGGTATTCCGTTCTTGAAAGAGAGCAGAGAAAAAATAGGTAAGCATCAGGTTGAGACGGTTGGTGCGGAGATAAGGAAGTTGTTTGCCAAAAAATGAGCTTCTAAAATGCTCAGGTTGAGATTCCACGGCAGGGGAGGTCAGGGGGCGAGAGTTGCCAGCAGAGTGCTGGGTACCGCAGCATTTTTGGAAGGCTACTATGCTCAAGACTTCCCTTTGTATGGTGCCGAGAGGAGGGGTGCACCGATAGCTGCATTCACACGCATATCTGAAGAACCCATCATGGAACGAGGTGTGATATCCGAGCCAGATATTGTGATCGTGATGGACAAAACCCTCTTGTACGATCCCCGGGTAATGCCTGTATCGGGGCTTAAAAAGGGTGGCATCGTGTTTATCAACACCCCTCAAAGTCCGGAGGAGGCGAGAGCAGAGTATAAGATTTCAGGACAGATTATAACACTGGATATAACAAAGATTTGCCTCGAGATACTGGAAAGGACAGTCTTAAGCTCTCTCGCAGGTGCGGTTGCCTCCAGGACTGCTGGTCTTAGCGAGGATTCTTTAAAGGAAGCTGTGGAGAAGGTGATATCTGAGATTGTAACAGACAGAGTTCTTTTAGAGAAGAACATAGAGGCAGCCCTGTTTTGTTTTAATGCTATCTCACCCGTAGAACTAAAAACTGCCGAGGTTATCCAAAAAGGAAGCAGGGTTATCACTATGCCGTTCGAGACTGCCGAGGTCTCCAGTCCTGCTATAAACGCTACCGGCAATACCCCCTTACGAAGAACAGGCAACTGGCGTGTATTTAGACCTGTCTGGAATTACGATGCCTGCACCAGGTGTATGACATGCGTTGCCCGATGTCCTGATGGTTG
>QEXZ01000259.1 GCA_003160755.1 Methanomicrobiales archaeon | reverse complement strand
TGTTGATTCTTATCATCTGTGTTAATCTGTGTCCATAATTTATTTTTACCCCCTAATGTTTTTAACCTGCGATGCGTATAAAAATGATAAGTGTTAGTAAAATATAATTGTCAAACAGGTACATAATCCCAAAATGTTTTCGGAAAGAATACGCTCTTTGCCTCCCTATCTGTTTGCAGATATAGATAAGAGGAAGAGAGAAGCGGAGAAGAAAGGAGCGGATGTAATAGACCTGGGCATTGGTGACCCTGATTTGCCCACACCTCCACACATAGTAGAAGCAGTTTGTCGTGCTGCGAAAGACCCTTCAAATCATTGCTACCCCACCTACGAGGGAATGCTGTCGTTCCGCGAAGCCGTAGCTGCATGGTACAACCGCGAAAAGCACGTGCGTTTAGACGCCGAGGATGAAGTCTTAACGTTGATAGGTTCAAAAGAAGGGATAGCACATTCAGCATTCGCGTTTTTAGACCACGGCGATGTTGCTCTCGTCCCTGACCCCGCATACCCGGTATATAATAACGCAACGGTACTGGCAGACGGCATCCCGCACTTGATGCCTCTACGGCAAGAGAATGAATTTAAGCCCGTGCTGAACGACATAGACAGGGAAACGGCAAGTAAAGCAAAAGTTATGTTCTTAAATTATCCCAATAATCCCACTGCTGCAACGGTTGACAGAACCTTCTTTAAAGAAGTTGTGGATTTCGCTCGTGAACACGACATCGTCATTCTCCATGATAACCCGTATTCTGAGCTGACTTTTGATGGTTACGAAGCGCCGAGTTTCCTGGCTGTTGCGGGTGCCGATGAGGTAGGCATCGAATTTAACTCGTTATCCAAGACGTATAACATGACCGGATGGCGAATAGGGTATGCAGTTGGAAATTCCGAACTATTAAAAGGTCTGGGACTTGTGAAAACCAACATTGATTCCGGTGCTTTTCAGGCCGTTCAGATAGCAGGCACGACAGCGTTAACAGGCCCTCAGGACTGTATAACGGCAAACGTGGCGGTTTATAGACAAAGAAGAGACATTCTATTTGATGCGTTAAGTTCGGCAGGAATGGAAGTAAAAAAGCCAAAGGCTACTTTCTACCTGTGGGCAAAAGTCCCTCCCGGATTCTCATCCATTCAGTTTTCTATGTTCTTGCTGGAACGTGAAGGACTGGTTGTAACTCCGGGAATAGGATTCGGCGAAAACGGAGAAGGTTTCGTTCGTTTCTCGCTTTGTGTGAGCGTGGAAAGGCTAAAAGAAGCGTGTGAAAGGATAAAGGGGCTGGATAATGAAAAGACGAAAAGAAGGCTATTTTGATTTCGAGCATCATCCAAATGCGTACTTAGAGCGCAAAAGAAACGTTGAGCAGGGATTACACGCGAGGACAAAGATACTTGAGACGCTGGCGATGTCAACGCCAACGGAAGCAGCAGCGGCCGCAGTGAGTAACAGTGAGGAAATGCGTGAGAACGGGACGGAACTCACGATAAAAGCGATATCGGAATCGGCAGTAATGAGTTATTCCTCTTCGTTTCATCATTTACGACTGTTGGAGGAGGAGAAAATAGTGAAACGCGAGGGGCCGAGGCCGTATAAATGGGTGGTGACGGGAAAAGGCCAGAGGAGTCTTGACGAACTTGATTTGGAATTAGGGGTGACAAAAATGGAAGAGGAATTAT
>QEXZ01000258.1 GCA_003160755.1 Methanomicrobiales archaeon | reverse complement strand
CGATAAAGATAGTGAAGGAATACGAGCGGGGCGTAATATTTCGGCTTGGACGTTTGGTGGGCGCAAGGGGACCGGGGCTGTTTCTGGTCATCCCACTGTTTGAAAGCATGGTAAAGATAGATCTAAGAGTCGCTGTTTTTGACATTCCGCCACAGGAAGTCATAACCCGCGATAACGTCACAACCAGTGTGAATGCAGTCGTTTACTACCGTGTGCTTGACCCAGAGAAGGCGGTAACCGAAGTGGAGAGATACGACTATGCCACCTCTCAAATCGCGCTGACCACGATGAGAAGCGTGATAGGGCAGGCGGAACTGGACGAATTGCTCTCTGAACGCGACAAGCTAAACAAACAATTGCAGAAGACAATTGACGAAGCGACAGACCCATGGGGAATAAAAGTATCTGCAGTGGAGATAAAGGACGTTGGGCTTCCAAAAGAAATGCAGCGTGCAATGGCAGCACAGGCAGAAGCAGAAAGGGACAGAAGAGCACGAATTATTACCGCGGATGGTGAGTTCCAGGCGTCGAAGAAAATTGCAGAAGCGGCAAACGTCCTGCAAAAAGAAAAAGGTGGGATGTTCATTCGAACGTTACAAACGATAAAAGAGGCAACGGAGGAAAAAGCTACTACTGTCGTCATTCCGTTCCCAATAGAAATGCTCGAAGCTTTTGGACACCGGTTCGAGACAAGCACCGAATCTAAAAAAGAAACAGCGAAAAAAACCGAATAAGAAACAATAACTTTTTATTTTCTTTGATCAAACTTTCTTTTAGAAAGTTTGATGGGGAAGCAATTCTTAGAAATAACCGAGAAAAAGGAAGTAGAAGAACTAATCGCCGAACTCAGCGTGAAACTCGCGAAAAAAGTCGCTGTTGATACAGAGAAAGTGAGACTCGGTGATGGCGAAGGCGGAGCACTCGGTAGAATTGCTTCCACCGATATTTTTTCCACTCTTGATATCCCCCCTTTTGACCGTGCTACTATGGACGGCTATGCAGTTATAGCTTCCGATACGTTTTACGCTGCTGAGGATAATCCCTCGATGTTGATTGTGAATGGCTACATCCTGGCAGGTGAGTTCCCTTTGCCTTCGCAATACGTAGAAAAGGGTTATTGCACGGGCATATCTACCGGTGCACCACTTCCGAAAGGCGCGAATGCTGTTGTAAAAGTTGAAAACACGTCTGACTACGAAGAAGGAGAAGAAGAAGGCGGAGGAGGGAAAAACAGAAAGATAAAAAAGGTAAAGATATACAAACCCGTAGCTCCTGCAGAACACATTATGCTCGCAGGCTCGGACATAAAGCGAGGGGAGAAGATAGTAGTAAAAGGAACACGGCTAACGCCGAGAGAGACCGGTGTGTTGGCTGCATGCGGGATACGAGAAGTAGAAGTACGTAAAAAGCCCTCAGTAGCCGTTATATCCACGGGCAACGAATTAGTAGCGCCCGGAACTCAAGCCACCACGCTCGAACCCGGGAAAATATATGACGTTAATGCACAAACCGTCTGCGATTCCGTCAGGGAAGCCTGCTCGGGCTCAGGCTGCGTTCCTGTATTCCTCGGAGTTGCTAAAGATAGTCTGGAAGATTTATCTGCAAAGCTCAACGAATCACTTGCAAAAGAAACTGACGTTATAATATTCTCCGGTGGAACGTCTGCGGGTGCTGGTGACCTGCTGCCCGC
>QEXZ01000257.1 GCA_003160755.1 Methanomicrobiales archaeon | reverse complement strand
CGAAAAACAGTACCCGCGCAATAACGTACTCGCTTGTGATATTCGTTATGATCTCAGCCGTCATGCCTATAGCGGGCTCGATCGTCGGTATGCAACTCGCTGGAGACATGCCGGAGTATCCTGGAATGGGGAGACAAGACATAAATGAGTCTGAAGGCGAAGACATAAGTAAAGAGGAACAAATAGAAGAACAAGAGAGAATAGAAGAAGAATGGCAAGAAGAATGGCAAGAAGAAATGCAGGAATACGGGAAGAAAGTGATGAGGGTGCAAGAGATGTTTTCAATAGGCGATCCAAAGAGCAATTTCGATAAAGTATCTGCTGCGGTTCTCGATCCGACTTTTGAACCTTTACGCGGATTTTTTGGTCCGAGGGGAGGAGAATCACGTGCAGAAACGAGTATCTTAGAAGCTCTGGGAATGGTTTGGAAGAGTTTACTTGTCTTACTGGTCTTTCCAGTGGTAATGTTTGCGATAGCATACATAAAATTCATGAGGATGGATATACGGTAAAAATGCAAATTGACAAGTGCAAAATGCAAAATGTAAAGTGAAAAATGGAAAATGGATAAAATGAAAGCAAAAGTAAAAGCAAAAGCGAGGGAAATGGTGCCAATCCTTATTCTCTTTTTATTTTTTCTCACGCTATTTTTCCTTTCTTCGGTGGCAGCGCAGGAGGGGGTTGTGGAGAAGAGAGTGGAGATAAGATGCGATTTCCCGGCTCAGATGATAGAAGCAGGAGATACCGCCACTTTTGAGCTACTGCTCGTAAATAATGATAAGACCGCCACTTACAATTTGCGATGGTGGGCATACAGGGAAGCGAAGAATTGGGACATAAAATTTGAGGGCGGAGAAAAGGAAGTGTATAAGGTATTGCTCCCAGAACGAAGCACCAAGACGGTAACACTCGCTGTCGAGACACCAGGAGATGCGAAGGTTGGAGAATCGCCAATACATGTGTATATTGGTGACGGACGTATTACGCTTTACGTTAAAATAACGGAGACGCATAAAGGAGAGAAGGGGACGCTTGCTTTGACTGTTACGGATAAAGACGGGGACAGCATCAAAGGTGCTACGGTTAGTGTTTATAACCGGAATAATTTTGTGGATTATGCAAAGACAACCGTAGAAGGTAAGATAGAACTGGAGTTAGGAAAAGGAGAATATACCGCTGAGATATTAAAGGAAGGGTATCATGCAAAGGAGACAGAGGATTTTAAGATAAGGATAGGAAGAACGACGGACATTGGCATCATTTCATTGGAGCAAAAAGAGTATTATGCGGAAGTTTCGAGCAAATCGCCTTCTAAGACCGCCATGGTTGGAGAAAATCCATTGTACCAAATAAAGATAAAAAATAGTGGTAAGGCGGACGATACGTATGGATTAGACATTGAAGGATTACCTGAGGATTGGTATTGCCGGTATAAGGAGACGGAGGAGGGGAAAGAAGACATTTCTGAGCTCTTCGTCGGCTCAGGAGAAGAGAAAACGCTGTATTTGGAGTTCGTTCCCCCGTACGATGTGGATACAGGGGAATATAACTTTACGAGCTTAGTTCAATCTTCTACTGGGGAGTATGAGCTCGAGCTTACGTTAAAAGTTCGCGGGAGCTATGAAATGAGGTTGTATTCCCGCAGGCTCAGCTACGAGGTAAAAAGGGGTGAGAGGGCTTCTATCGAGCTAACCGCTTC
>QEXZ01000256.1 GCA_003160755.1 Methanomicrobiales archaeon | reverse complement strand
CGGAGCAGCATCCGCCGTGGATACGCCGAATTGCCCGGTTTGAACCTGTACTTCTCCTCTATTTCACTAATATCTATGCCATTCACGATTGCAATAACCAGGTAGCAGATATGGTCTACCGATATGAGTTCACTAATATCCGGGGGCAATAGCCATGACTGCCCCATTTTATCATCCCTTATCGCCATTTCTCATCATCACCTCGCTTTTATAACCTAAGAACAGTTGTACGTGCTACAATAAAAGCTTTTCGGTTTCTTTTCGCTTGGAATCAAATTTCATTAATTTTTAGGATGTGCTTTTGCAATTCGTGTTAGCTCTGGCTATAAAGTGAAGGGGTGTTGAGAAGAAGAACTGCTTTTTATATCTGTGCAGGAAATATTATCTGTTGGTTGTTTGGTAATTGTTGGACAGCCTCTGTGGTTATAAAAGTATCACAACGCCACCCTAAACAACCGCTCAAAGTTCCGCTCTATTTCCTCTTCCGTCTTTGCAAACTCAATCTTCCTTTGTCTTGATATCTCTTCATACACCACTTTTACGTGCTGCGGAACGTTCCTCTCTTCCTCTTCGATAGGCGAGAGATAGGGTGCATCTGTCTCGGTAAGTAAATGCGAAATCGGTACTCGTCTCGCCACCTTCCTCATGCTCTTGCTTCGCACGATAGATGCAGGCAGCGAAACGTAGTATCCCTCTTCGCATATCTGCTCCGCAAGCTGTGGCTTTCCCGTGAAACAATGAAATACCGCTTTCCTTATGTCCTCATCGGTGATGATTTTCAATCCTTCCGCTATTGCCTCGCTACCCGTGCCACGCAAATGAAGCACAACAGGCAAATCAAGTTCCTTCGCCAACGCAAGAAACTCCACAAATACCTCCTTCGTCCTCTTTATCTTTAACGGGTCCCTTATCCAGTGGTAATCAAGCCCTATCTCGCCAATACCCACAATTCTTTGCTTGTTCTCTGATATGAACTCCTCATACTCGCCTATCTCTTGGTCCGTTTTCCCGCCTACGTGTATCGGATGCAGCCCGAGCGTAACGAAAATGAAGTCTGTATGCAGCTCCGCAAGCTCTAACGCAGCCTTTGCTTCTTCAGGCTCTACAGCACTTGTTACCACGCCTTTTAATACCTGCTTCGCTTCCTCTATTACTTGCTCTCTGTCCGCATCATACTGCTCAAACGTCAGATGGCAGTGTATGTCTATAATTTTAATCACCTCGAAACCTTTTCTTAAAAAGAAACGCTTTACCAAAGAGATATGTCATATTATTCAGTTGTTCTATGTGAGTACCCACCTATAAAGGATTGAAATACATTTAAACCACCAAACATCTAAACCGCTGCTAAACCGCTACTTTAGCATCATCTCGGATTTTTGAAGTCGCAACAAATCTTCAGTGCACAATTTTTCTCCATCTCGGAATTTTTCATAAATCCCTTTTGCCTTCTTCCTCGCTTCCACGCGCTCCCGGAATCCTAAATCATCCTTTACTTTTCGCCTCAATCCGTTTATCACATGATTAAAGTCTTTTATGTCCCGACCATATCTCAGGAATAGCCTGTGTGCATCATCAGCTTCCTCTTGCGCCTCTAAAAAAAGCCTGTGCGCCTCATCCGCCTTCTCCCTTACCCTATCTGCTTCTTTAAATCCATCAACCATCTTATCATGGCATTCGTGAGAAAGTTTCACGTATTTTATCGCATCTTCATGGTATTTATCCGC
>QEXZ01000255.1 GCA_003160755.1 Methanomicrobiales archaeon | reverse complement strand
TACACCATGTATAACCGTTGTTTTGGAATCTATCAGGGGTATAAATTTATCGGAATCCATTTCGACAAGTAGTCCGCCTACCAATACTCTTCTTGCATAGGTTGCATAGATAGCCGCTGCTACAGCCATATTTCTCACCTCTTTAGATTGTTTATGTATCCTATATACTTATATTAATATAATAGCAGTCACTATACCCGAAGTATTTTTCTATTGAACTTGGATAAATAAGCATGTATAAAACAAACCAAGTGAATATTTCAGTAACAATGAATAAAAAGCAGATAGCATTAGCAACTTCAAACAGCTTCTCCGCTTCTTCAGGTGTGGTAATATACGCCTTTGACCAAAACCCCGCCGGAAGCGATAAAGGCAATGAATGGTTCTGTTATTCTTTGCTTTCCAAGGCATGAATCAATGCCAAAGCTATGCCAACACCGATTGCAAGAGGGAATGTTATCTCCCAATTGAAAGCACCTTCGCCATAGCGTACGAGATTCCACACATAGATTGCAATTGCATTAGCTACAAAGATTGCAGTAAAAGCAATTACAAACTCAATAAGAAACTTTTTAATTTTCATTGTTTTCTCCTTTTTAGTCACATCCCCATACTTAATTAAGTACGGAGCCTGTAACTCAAGTTCATATACAGTTATCATAGGATATAAAAGCTTTTATATCTTTTAAAACCGAAAGTCAGCTAAAAGTTAGGCTTAGGTGCAAAGCCGGCCACGCCGAAGAACGTGCAGCATTCCGCCCCTCTATTTGCTACGGCTGCTCCAACTCCGCATCCGCCCCTCCGCAAAATCAATTGCAGTTTGCAGAATGCAGTTGCAGAAAAAGCTGCTTAAAAATTTGCACGGTGGGCTGCGATGTGCTACGCGGGGTTGGTGCCTGAAAGTTTGCTAAATGTTAGGCTCAGGTGCAAAGCCTGCCACGCCTTGCGAGGATAGGCAGCTCCGCCAAAAAAAACCAACTGTAAAGAAACCATATCAAGAAACCCCTTTTAAAAAGTGGTTTCTGATGGACTTCCGCAAATTATTTAGGATTAGGTGTGTATATAGCGGCTGTCCCTCAATTAGTTAGGCGTAGGTGCAAAGCCTGCCACGCCGAAGAACGTGCGGCATTCCGCTCCCCGCCTCCAACTCCGCTACTCCGCTCCGCAAAATCAATTGCACTCCGCAAATTGCAGTCGCTGAAAAAGGTGCATGGTGGGCTGCGAGGTGCTAAGTGGGGTTGGCGGCTAAAGTATAAAAGTTGCACCTAAAGTCTTGGCTTTAAGCCTTTTCTTCTATGGAGATTTCAACCGCCATTTCGTCTAACGTTTTGCGATAAAAGAAGTTACCGACAGGCGAATTTGCGAAAATCATTGATTTCCCTTTATCCGCTGTTGTGCTAGTGCGATAGCAACGAAGCGAAGCGGAGAGTTCACGGAGCCCTACCATTCATTTCCTCTTTTGTTTGAGTATTCTCGACAGATACATAATCCAAATTATTCCAAAACATACTGTGCTCACCCATAATATAACAGTCCATCGAGAACCTATATCTCTACTTAAGAGGGTGATTAAAGAATATACTATCAAAAAAGAAATTGCAATTAACGAAATTAGGTATCCTCTCCAAATTGATTGGTAATGGAGTGAAGATATACTACTTCACAGTTACCCCTAGGTTGAACATACTACTCAGTCATACACGGATGATCAATATTCTACTGCACTACGCGATA
>QEXZ01000254.1 GCA_003160755.1 Methanomicrobiales archaeon | reverse complement strand
CCCAAACAAATAGGAGGTGATAAAAATGGCAAATTTCGCAATGCTTTTCCCTAAAAGCAAAAATTATCTTAAACATTTCACGTTCATCCCAGAGGATGAAAGCGCCGAGGAGCGCTATATATGTACCCAAACAAATAGGGTGATAAAGATAAGTGGAGACACCGAGAGCTTAGGGAAGATAATTTACTGGATATTGACAGGAAAGACTGTTTACCTTCAAATTTAAAAAGTGAACTACTCATCTGAGGAAGCGGATAAGTTGATTGAAGTTGCTAATGCTATACCTGTGAACAGAAGCACCAAAGCAATTCCAATTAATACCCCCTGCTTTTTGTTCATTGTTACTAAAATATTAATCAGGTCTGATTCTGACTCATGTTTTAGCAATGTTGCTTAAATTGGGCTATATCACAATCCGTTCACTATATAAGCTGCTTTTCCATTATGTTAAGCAAAAAACCACTGTTTAAAAAGTCCGAGATGCACGGGGATTTGCCCAATTTGGGCACCGTGGTAAGTGCATCAGCTGAGCGCCGAGGTGGGGCGTGATGATATAAGTACCAATAATAAAGGGAGGTGATGTAAAAAATGGAAGAAAAAAGAATAGCATCCGAAAAAGTTGCGAGAATGGTGGTAGAAGAGGTGAATAGCATAGACAGACTAAACTCAATGCTTGAGCTGGGAATGAGAGTAACTAATGAGATGTCTCCCAGTGAGGTATCAAGTTTTGGCATTGGTTGCGGAAACAATTGCGACGCTTGGGGCATTGGTTGCGGAAACAATTGCCTACAGGGGCTAGATCCGACAGAGGAAATGATAAGAGACCGATACGCAATAGACGTGTTGGGCAAGAAAGGGATAAAATCGGAAGAGATGATTGCAATACAAAAGGACTTTGGGAAGTTCCAAGAAGCTGTGACTGCGGTGGTAACAGAAAGACTTAGTTTAAAACGTATGGAAGAAAGGATAAAAAAGTACGGTAGGTAACATAGATTCATGCGGGAAAAAAATGGAAAAATGATTCTAAATAAGTTGCCCCATGAGTTTCATCTGGTTAAAGGAGGGGCAACTTATTTATTTTTTAATGTTAATAATCTATCTTTATTTAAAATAGACCCATTTACTTATGAGGTATTCTCAAAAATACTTGAAGGACGTAAAATAGAAGATGTACTGGAAGAACATAAGGTTGATAATTTCAAAGAGATTTGTGAGAAATTATTCAAAAACAATAACGAATGTATAAATTATGAAAATAATACATCAAAATTTGTTTTAGATCGATTGGTATTAAATGTCAGTAATGCTTGTAATCTCCATTGTCGCTATTGTTACGCAATGAATGGAAGTTATGGAAAAGAAAAGACATTTATGATGGACGAAAAAGTTGCAACCAGAACGATGGATTATTTCTATAATATCTATGACGAAATAAACAATATTCAATTTTTTGGTGGAGAGCCTCTGTTAAATCCTAAAATAATCCAAATTATATGCACATATATTCTTAAGAAATACAATAAAAAAGAGATATCAAAGTTACCAGTTTTTAGTATTGTTACAAATGGCACAATAATGTCACCTAAAATTTTAGAAATGTTGTCCACTTATAATGTTCATCTAACTATTAGTATAGATGGACCCCTGTTTATACATGATTATCTTAGAGGTGAAGGAACATTTAACAAAATCATCAAAAATATTGAATACTTAAAAAGTAAAAATATAGATATAGGGATTGAATGTACTTTTACCAATTA
>QEXZ01000253.1 GCA_003160755.1 Methanomicrobiales archaeon | reverse complement strand
TGCAAATACCGACAGAAGAAGTAGAAAATGTAGATGAACTCATTAGCGAGGGATATTATGGATGCAGAAGCGATGCAATCAGAGATATAATCAGACGCGGAGCGGCGCAGCTTAGATCGGGATATTGGCTGGTAAAACCAGAAGGAAGTGAACGGAAATGATAAAAACGGAAAACCTGACAAAGGTGTATAATGGAAATAAGGCGGTAGATAGTCTGAATTTAGAGATAGCGGAAGGCGATATATTCGGGTTTTTAGGTCCTAACGGAGCAGGAAAGAGCACGACAATACTGATGCTCGTGGGAATGATTGAACCCACCGAAGGCAAGTGCGTCATAAACGACATCGAAGTAGCGAGGAATCCGCTTAAAGTAAAGGAACTCATTGGATACCTGCCGGAGAACGTTGGATTCTACGGCAATATGACCGCGGAGCAAAACCTCGATTACTTCGCTCGATTCTATGCAACGATGGACGCGGATGAGAGGAAGAAGAGAATAGAAGAACTGCTTGAACTGGTACGGCTTGATAGCGTAAGCCAGAAAGTAGATGGATACTCAAGGGGGATGACGCAGCGACTTGGATTCGCACAGGCATTGCTTAATAATCCAGGGGTTATTTTCCTGGATGAGCCCACTACGAATCTTGACCCGGAAGGGGTATTACAACTCAGGCAAACGCTCAAAAAACTATCGGATGAAGGAAAAACGATCTTCTTCTCTTCTCACATTTTAGCCGAGGTCGCTCAGGTCTGTAATACGATAGGCATAATCTCAAATGGCACGTTGATAGAGCGCGGCACACTTGATGAAGTCAAGACGAAATTAGACGTGCGGAAGACCGTCAAAATTATCGTGGAAGCAACAGAAGATATGCCCGCGATAGAACATGAAAATATCATTGACGTGGAATACAAAGGTAGAAAGGCAGTCATAGAAGCAAAATCCGATATAAGAGAATATATCTCAAGGTATTTGCTTGAAAATAACGTCGGAATTAAAGAGCTGAGAATAGAAGAGCCAACGTTAGAGGATGTATTCATGGAATCCGTTTATAAGGGTAAAGGAGGCAAATAGATGTCTGGAATATTCGTAGTAGCAAAAAAAGAGTTTCTGGACCACGTAATGGGCAAGAAATTCTTAGTGATTCTCGCGATACTGATGCTAATTTCGCTTTTGGCGATGCACCAGGGCGTTGAAAGCTATAATGAGCAATTGGATAGCTATAAAGAACAAATAGTGGCAATAGAGGAGCATCCAGAGGCAATGTCCAGGGGTTGGATGCCTGAAAAACCCTCGATACTATTCATTTTCCAGATGATGAGTATGTTGTTTGGTATTCTTTATGCGATACTGGCGATAGCGATTGGTTTCAATTTGATCTCCGGCGAGAAAGAGAGTGGTTCTCTGAAGTCGTTGTTATCGCATCCCGTATTCAGGGATACGATAATCAATGGTAAGGCGCTCGGCGGAATGGGAGCACTGGGGTTTGCGATGCTGGTTATGACGTTATTGTCAATAGGAATTCTAATGATGCTCGGGATCATGCCGACCGGGGACGAATTTGTGCGGATTTTAGTATTCATGGGATTTAGTCTGTTGTTTATGTTCTCGTTCTTTGCGATTGCACTGATGTGCTCAACGATTGCGAAAAACAGTACCCGCGCAATAACGTACTCGCTTGTGATATTCGTTATGATCTCAGCCGTCATGCCTATAGCGGGCTCGATCGTCGGTATGCAACTCGCTGGAGACATGCCGGAGTATCC
>QEXZ01000252.1 GCA_003160755.1 Methanomicrobiales archaeon | reverse complement strand
AAATTCAACATCCTTCTTATAGCCGATTTCAATCAGATATTTTGCAGTGTTACAGCGGCTGATGCACTCCTTCAAATACGCTTTGTTTATCTCCAACCCATCATTTAGACTGCTGTAAAGTGCCATTGCAACAGCAAGGTCCTCTGTTATTCCATGCCCGCTTCCCACAACCAGTAAATTCGCACTCTTACCCTTTTCTTCTAATCTGTGCTTAATGGCAGTTAAATTCAAGCTTGAGCAGATGAGTGCGCTTTCTATTTTGGCCAATAATTCAGTGCTATTAGTTGTTTTTAAGGCAATTTTCTCGATGTTCGATTGTTCAATATACCCAAGTAGCTCAACGGGAGAATTACCCAGGTCAAAATCGGGCAACTTTACTCCTTTATCTTCCCCCGCCAGGATATATCCCTCTTTCCTTAATTCAGAAGCCATTTCTTCACTATCGATAGGTATCACCTCTTTTACGCCGTTTGCCAGAGCTGTAACAATTGTGCTCGATGCTCTTAATACATCAATGACCACAAGAATTTCCTCTATCTCGGTAACCCCTCTGCGCAGAATATTACCGCCGCCGATAGTAATTTTAAAGCCTGCCAAGTGTATCACCTCTTAGCCCTCTTCTCAACGTTTCCAGGGGAATCACATCTTCTGGCTTTATATTACCGAGGTTAACTTCAGGACTGAGATTAAGTATCAAATAAACCTGCTGGCTCTTTTCCGGTGCTTCAAACATGATATCTCTCAATCCTATCCCCTCTATGAGCTTCTTTACCATGTCTTCCTTTATCTTCCCCTCCTTATCATAGACACCTATACCTTTTCCCGATTCCCTTGCCTCCATTATCACTTTTGTTGCTCCCGCATCCAGATCACTTTTTGCTTCCTTTATTCGGTAATCTATCGTAAGCCTTGCATCTTCAAGCGGATCCTTCTTCCCTACCTCTGTAAATACCTTAAATCCCATAGTTTTACATTTTCTTATTATTTCGCTTCTCTCTTCTCTGCTAATCCGTATAGAACCATCTGATATTTCAACAGAGCTGAGACCTATCTGATGGGCGTACTCAAAAAATTCATCTATTTTCCTCTGCAGGTAGGCAATCTCAAACAGTGTCCCTCCATTGCTTACCAGGATGCTATTATCCTTATAGAGCTGTATCTTTCTTTTGACCGCCTCTTCCGAACAGAGTCTATGCGTGCCCCACCCCAGCTTAATTATATCAATATATTCAGATGCGTATTCCATCAAATCCTGTGCGGTATGATAACCCAAACCCTTATCCAGCACCATCGTAAGTCCTGTATCTCTCGGCTTTTCTGCTCTACTCGCAATGTCTATTACTTCAAATGCTAATGCCTTTGTCTTCACTTCGTTTCCTCACCTCAAATAATCAACTGGTTCTGTCAGCAAGAATTCTTTTTCTACAATCTGATTTTTCAATTTTTTCGCAAGCTCGTTCGCTTTTGACCTGTTTGACTGTCTTAGGGTTATGGGAACCTCTTTATCATGTATTTTAATACGCCCCAACTTTCCTCTGAATGCACCTTCGGGGCATAAATATACGCAAGCACCGCAGTTAAAACATCTATGCTCGTCAACACCTTTTGATCTGGAAAAAGCATTGGTAGGACAGTATTTCTCCACACCACATACATCACATTCAACACATTTATCCGCATCAAAATATATTTCTAAATCGGTATTTTGCCACACCGCAGCATAATTGCTCTCTACAAACGGTATTCTATCATGAATATCTGCTATTGGCAGCTTCACCACTTCAT
>QEXZ01000251.1 GCA_003160755.1 Methanomicrobiales archaeon | reverse complement strand
CCCAAATAATTTTGTTATCAAGCCCACCATCATCGAAAAACCAATAAGTGCAAAAATAACTACAGTTAGAATTGCTATCCAAAAGGTGCTTGACAAGAGTAAGAGTAAAATAGCAACAAATGTCCCCGATACGACATAGCTAAGCCAACTATAACTGGCTGACGACTTATATTTTCTCGTTAATTTTCCAAGTGGTTTAGCTGTGATAAAAACTACCGAAGGTATTCCCGCTATAAACGAGCATAAAAGGATAGCTAAAAAGACTTTTTCCCAAAATGGAACATCCTCATTAAAGCCTTCTCCTGCCTCAGAAACAAATTGAAAAACTAATGACGCTGAAAGAGTCCGTGAGATTTTATCAAAAAACGTTGGAATGTGAATATCCTGTTTATAAACCACAAGGTCTTTGTTCAGTCGGTTGAGCTTACCAGAGTAATAAGTATTCATCACGTATGCGGAGCTAAACAAATCAGCAACTTCAGGGCTGATTTCTTTCAATTCTTCTTCACTCAGCTCGATACCATAGTAAAAACCCGTTCTCGGCCAGAGATTTATATCCTCTACAATATCTTCGTTTATTATCCCTTTTGTGATAAGAAATATATTGACCTCTGAACGAGACCAGCCGGCATCAGAAGCGGCGGTTATCTCAAGCGGATAATAAAGAAAATCCGATTTAAATCGGTAAATCAAAGGTTTAATGCTCTGTTTATCTTCGCTTGATTCGATAACGTCAAACACAAAGAATTTTATATCCCTGTTTAAGTAGCCTGCGACACTGTTTTCAAATTCAGATGCAATTTCAGTGTGCTCAAAACCCATCTCCGTGGTAAAGTTCTCCACCCAATTTATAAAATGGTTCAAATCGTTTACTTTTACCACGGTTACATCATGAGCACCGATTTTTTTGTGAAATGTTATCTCTATGCCAGGGGTTACAGCATCGCGACCTAAGCTTTTGGTCATTCCTTCTTCTCTTATCGCCCTAACTTTTTTGTTTATTATTTCAGTGAGTTTTGTGAAAGAATCAAAACTACCTTCTTCAACTGTTGTAGGATTCGAAGGCAATGGTAATACTTCAAGAACCAGGGTAGATTCCGAACTTTTTGCATCGGTTGAAAGAATTATAATTTCTTCATCGCCATTCCATGCGACGATGGCATTTTGCCCCGACTCTTGTAAACTAACTTCTCTTGGACCTACAACAATCATACCCCTGTTTGCGGAAACCAAAGAGGGCGCTAACAAAATAAAAACCAATGCCAAAGCCAGAATAACCAAATATTTGTTTTTCATCATAAGTTTAAGTAAATTTTTCATTTACCTTCTCTTTTCTTTCCCAATCTCGGCATCAACTTCGTTTTGACCAGCCACCCGAACCCAACCAGAATTAATATCGGCAATGCATAACCAACAAGGATTATCAACCCTCGTATCACCGACACAAACCCTCCAAATGCAGAACGAATAGCATCCCTTATCCCCCAGCTATGCGTTATCGGCTCTGGCTCATATAACGAAACGGTAACCGTTGCCAGCTCGACGCGGTTCTCGAGATACTTTATCCGCCCGGTAAGCCGTTCGATTTCAGTTCGCACTCGCCATACTTCTCGCTCTACCTCAAGAACTTCCTCTACTTCCTTCGCCATATCCAGAATCTCCAGTAACCTCTGCTCCTGCCGCTCGGAATTGTTAAGTCTCGCTGTCAGATCAATATATTCCTCTGTAACATCCTCTCCGGATGTGTGTTTTGATTTTACGTCGCCAACGCACGCTATTTCACCGATAACTGCGATGAACCTATCTGCTGGTATCCTGAT
>QEXZ01000250.1 GCA_003160755.1 Methanomicrobiales archaeon | reverse complement strand
GTGCCGCCCCATAACCTCCTGCAACCATACAGATTCTTTCTCCTTGTAATCTGAACCCTCTGCCGTAAGGCCCTCTTAAACCTACCAAATCCCCCACGTGTTTTTGATGTAAGCTGTGACTGCAATCCCCTACGTCTGCAATTGCGAGTTCCAAATCCCCTTCAGGTGACGTATTGGCAATAGAAATTGGGATCTCGTCTATTCCGGGGTTCCAAACCACTACGAATTGACCCGGTTCACTTTCTTTGGCTATTTCAGGCGAGTGAAAACGGAATGTTTTTACTTCTTCGGTTTCCCTTTTTAGTTCTTCTATTTTATGCAATGTGGGGATGTTAAGCGGCATTTCTCTTATAAATTCCTTTTCTCACACCGTAATAATATAGCCCTCTTTACGCCTTAAAATTTTCTTTTTGTTTGACTCCCATTTCAAAGTTCCTTGGTATTCACCCAAAATCTGAAGAAAAGCCGTACAAAATCATCGGGACTCAATTCCTCCGGTCTCCTCTCCAATTCCTCAAGTGCCAATCCTCCCGGAAAACGTGTTTTGAATATGTTCCTCATCTTCTTCCTCCTGTGCTCAAACGCCGTAGTAACGAACTCAAAAAACGCCTTTTTATTCGCTATTTGTCCCTTCTCCTTTAATCTCACTATCACGGTTTTAACAGGTGGCGAAGGATAAAAGGCATCCCGGTGCACGAGCTCAAGAATTTCGGTGTCTGCAAGTGCCTGTGTGATAACCGATAGACGCCCATACAAACTCGACCCGGTTTTTGCAACTATCTTCTGCGCAAACTCTTTCTGATACAGCAGCACAGCAAGCCCGAAGCCAGCGCTATGGAGCAGCAGTTTATACGTGATTGGCGAAGACAGAGAGAAGGGTATGTTCGCAACGACCTTATCAAATTCCGGTAGTTCTATTTTCATAATGTCCCCTTCTATCACTCTTACCTTTACTTCTGCTTTGCTTTTTTTATTCTCGTATTGCGCTCGTAATGTCTCACAAAGTGCCTTGTCCTTCTCCACCGCATAAACTTTCTTCGCTTTGTTTGCCAATTTCTCCGTGATGCTCCCTCCTCCTGCTCCTATCTCCAACACCACGTCACCGCGCTCTACACCTGCATATTCCACCAGTCTCGCTGCAACAGCGTCATCAATCAAAAAATACTGACTGCGACTTCTTGCAGCTTTTACGTTTATATCGCGCCTCGTAACTTCCATTTCCATTCACCGTTTTCTGCTATGTGACGTACATTTGCATTGCATTATGAGCATTGATTATATTTATAAATGCGAGTAGAAATCAAATATGTATAAAGGGATAACGTAAGGCAGAAGCCACCATAAGATGTCAACAAAAGTAAAAGTAACCTTTCCTCTGGCGGGAAAGAGCATAACGGTGGAGAGAGGCGTTGAAGAGAACGAAAGCATAGCCGAAGCGATTGCCGATCTGCTTTCGGAGATAGCGCCTTTATCTCAACTGGAGATGAAAGGTCATGAGCCAAAACCCGAAATGGCGGCAGTAGGTTCTAAACCTTCGGAAACGAGCAGGGCGTGGGTTTATAGAACACAACAACCCAGCGCAAAATTCGCGGAGCGATATGCCGAGTTAATGGAAGAAGCAGAAGAAGCAGAAGAAACAGAAGAAGCAAAAGAAAAGGAAGTGGAAAAGCAAGACTATAGTCATTCCAAAAAGTAACCACAAGATTACACAACACTTTTTCTTTTTCAAACGTTTAGAAAAAGTTTGATCAAAAATGCTTCGCGGAAAAAGAAAACCTGTGCTAAAAGAAAAACAAATTATTATGTTCTTTTGGTAAAGCTTTTCTATAAGCCCTTACAGGGCTTGCGGGGTG
>QEXZ01000025.1 GCA_003160755.1 Methanomicrobiales archaeon | reverse complement strand
CATCTCTTTTGCTTTTTCTATCCTGTCCTTTACACACTGGCTCGTGTTCTGAACTGGACATTCGGTGCAGATACATTTCTTAATGTTTTCTACCGTAAAAGGAACTTTTTGGTTAGTTTCCCCCATTTTTCTCCACCTAATTTTTTATCCATATTATAATGTGTGATAAAAATTTAAAAACTTTAAAAAATAGACTTGTTGCGAAATAATGCACTCCGAGCGCATTAGCCTTCTCAATCCAACTGCTTGCTGATTCAACAGCGCTTCAAGTGATAATTCCATAATCCACAGGAGATCGTCATGACTTGGTCATTAAACTTATCGTTTTTGTTACGACACTTCTCGGTGGCCATCCCGAATCGCTTCAATCCGCCGATTGCATGCTCTACCAGGACTCGGAAGCCGCTGATAGCCTTATTCCGTGCCTTCTCATCATCCGTCAATTCTCCTCCTTTTGGCTTCTTCTTCGGCATCATAACCGTTGTAGCAGGATAATCTGATTCAACGCCCTTGAAGCCCAGATCCCGCCACAACGTTATGCTTTTGGGGAATAGCCCCGGCGGGAACAAGTATTTAAACATGCCGTAATCGTGCTTTTTACCCTCGGCGGGCGGGCTTAGATACCCAATTCGCCTGTTCTTATCGGTGATGAGTATGTTCTTGCGTGTGTGCGCCTTCTTCTTGCCCGAATAGTTCTCCTTCTGCTTCGCGCGGTCTGTAGGCCTCTGGATCGGTCGCTCAGTGCCGTCTATGAATAGGTCCTTAACGTCTGGGAATAGCTATAACAACTCCTCTACGGTGCTTATTTTCCACTCCGGCAAGACCATCTCCTTCCCCAGCATGTTCTCCACTATCGACGTCAAATTCTGGACATTGCGACATGCATTGGACCTATCAAGATCAAATAGCAGCCCTAATACGTCAAAAGTAGGATAGCACTTATAATAAAAGAGAACAAAAAATAATTTCTCCGTAGGTGTTCTCAACGTTCCTATTCTGCCTCCACCTGGTCTCCTTTCTCTAACTCCCTGCTCAACACCTCGCTCGTATCGAATCCGCCTCTCTTTCTGAAGTTCTTGGTTAAAACTAGCTACCAGAGGCTTAAATTCCGGTGCGGGTAGCCCTGTCGTGGCTCTTATCAACCTATCGCTCCTTAAAGCCCTGTTAACGCTTATCATAGTTGATAACACAGAGCATATCCCATTTAAACCCTATTAGTGAAGATCTCCCTTAATTAACAACAAGTCTAATAAAAAGAGAAAGAATGGACGGATTTACTTCCTGAGCCCCCCCAATCTCTTCTCTACCTGCTCTAATTCTTGCCTCAGGGATTTTGATCGTGCCTCAAGCATTGAAATCTCCACTTTTACACGCCTCGGCATCGGAGCTCCAATTATGCTCAATCCACCGCTTTTATACATCTCTACTGCTTCTTTCACCGTGCCTGCCGTGAGAGTCGCAATATCCACGCCGGCTGCATGAAACATGTGATAAATATTTGGTCCTAGGTTTCCAGAGATAACCAGATCCACACCTTTATTCAGAAGCATTTCTGGATGCGCGATACAGAAAGCTCGTCCAGCCACATCAATGCTGTTTTTGTTTGGTACTGCTTCAAACGCCATTGTATCTGGGTCTACAATCACGAAGAATGGGCATCTGCCAAATTTCCAGTCTATCTGTGCATCAATGTCTCTCCCCATTGCACTTACACATATCTTCATCTTTTTTATCCTCTCTTTAATTTATAGGTGTTTTGCCCTTTTAAAATATACGCAGTCAATCCAATTTTCAGCAGCCTTCAATATATTCAGTTGATGGAAAGTAAAAAGAAAAGAGCCTTATTTATCTGTATCCAATGACTATAATACCAATACGACCAGAGAACGCTATATTCTTGCTTCATAGGGGGTTTAAATGGAGCTAAAAAAATCGGACGAATTGACTGCGCGAGAATGTCGCGCGTTATGCGGTATATGTCCTGCTGGATGTGGGGTTGTGGTGACTTATGACGACAGAGGAAGAATCGCAAATGTGCGACCGGATGAAAGTGCAGAATTAGGCGTGATTTGTAAACTAGGAGAGCATTCCGCTGAAATTGTCTACTCCAAAGACCGCATTTTGTATCCTCTGCGCCGGAATGGTGAAAAAGGAACCTATGATTTTGAACGAATTTCATGGGATGATGCTTACGACATTATAGTAAATAAACTGTCCGAGATCAAGGCAAAGTATGGACCTGTAGCGACATCTACATATACCGGCTCTGGGAGCTTTGAGCTGGCAATGTGCGATGTATATCAACCAGAAGGCGTGGCAGTTTCTTCAGCATCCAGCGTTCTGTTCCCTTTTGGCTCTCCCAACACCATGGGAGTCGGCGCGCTGTGCTACGTAGCTTTTGCAATGATAGCGCCACATGTCACGATGGGCGGGATGCAGATCAATATGTTTTCGGATTTCGAGAATAGTGATCTCATCGTGGTTTGGGGCACAAATCCCGCCACCGATTGTCCGCCCATAAATCTCAAAAAAATCATGGATGCGCATAAAAAGGGCGCCAAAATAGTTGTCATTGATCCTCGCCGCACGAAGACTGTCGCCCTCACAGATGCAGAATGGATTCCTATACGTCCGGGCACAGATGGTGCTCTTGCGCTTGGGATGTGCAACGTATTGATTGAAGAAGGACTCTGTGGCGAATCTTTCGTCAAGGATTGGACCCGGGGTTTTGAAGAGTTCGCACGATATGCCCATCATTTTAGACTGGAAGTGGTGGAGCAGATTACTGGAGTCCCAGCAGGGTCCATAGTCGCTTTAGCAAGGCGGATCGCCAGTGCCAAGGGTGCTGCTCCTGCTATGTACAGCGGCCTTGAATATAATAGAAATGGAGTGCAGACGATTCGGGCAATTTTCGTCCTATGGGCGCTTGCAGGGCAACTGGATGTGCCCGGAGGACGTTGCTTTACCATGCGGCAGAATCATTTTCCTCTGAACCGATCAGGACATATAGCAAATCCTGATATGCGGAAGGCATTGGGACGGGACAAATTTCCTATTTACAGTGCATACCGGGGAGAGTCTCATGCTATCGTATTGCCCGATTCGGTCTTGAAAGGAAAGCCTTACAAGATTCGTTCTCTGATTATCCTGGGTGGCTCTATTATAACGTCCTGGCCACAACCAGCAATCTGGCGGAAGACGCTTAACGCTCTGGATTTTTTAGTCTGCATTGACCGCCATCTAACCGCAGATGCCGCGTATGCCGATATTGTGTTACCTGCAACAACCTATTACGAGGTTGAATCGTATATGACCTATGGTTCGATTTTTCGCATACGGGAGAGGGTAATTGAACCCCTTGGAGAAGCCCGCAATGATTTTTTTATCCTGGCTGAACTTGCAGACCGTCTGGGATACGGTCATCTTTATCCACAAAATGAGGAGGAATTGTTACGCCATGTGCTAAAGGGCTCGGGATTTACGCTTGAAGATGTACATAAAGCAGGGGGTACAGTTCAGTCGCAAACCGTAAAGATGCAATACAAAAAATGGGAAAAAGGACTGCTGCGACCAGACGGTAAACCTGGTTTTGACACCCCTTCCGGTAAGTTTGAGATTGCCTCGACCATTCTTGAAGAACATGGATATGACCCGCTGCCTGTTTATACAGAGCCGCAGGAGAGCCCACTTTCGCAACCCAACCTTGCTAAGAAGTTCCCGCTGGTATTTAATTCCGGCGCGCGGGTGACCACCGATTTTCATGCACAGCATCATGGCATTGAAAGCCTGCTGAAAGAGCGCCCGGAGCCGACTGTTACAATAAACGTAAGCGATGCCCGAGCACGAGGAATTAAAAATGGTGATCTCGTCCACATCAAGACGTCCCGGGGGCAGATTACTCTGCGCGCTATCGTTACGGATAGCATCGTAAAGGGCGCAGTGGAGGCAAACATGGGTGGTGGTTGTCACGTGGGACCGAAAGCGTGGCAGGAAGGCAATATCAACGAGCTGACAGATCTGCAGCAGTACGATCCGATTTCTGGGTTCCCGGTTTATAAAGCGTTATTGTGTGATGTGCACAAAAAACGAAAAAAAATAGGAAAGTAACAATGGAACATCAGCAATCATTCAAAAGCCCAAGACTTGAGATTCGCAATTATTTAACTGATTCGTTTAGCAATGAAATGTCCAAAGATATTTTTACTGGTTTAACGGCCGATCAGAAATTTATACCCAGTAAATATTTTTATGATGAGCGCGGCTCAATTCTGTACAAACAGATATGCAAACTTCCCGAATACTACCAGACTTGCACTGAGCTTTCCATCTTAGAAGAGAAGAGTGCAGTAATTATGGAGCCGTTTGAAAGTGGCGATCTGGTCGAACTGGGTTCGGGAGCTAACTGGAAGATATGCAAACTCATGGATGCTGCGAAAGAGCCGCATGGAGAAAACATGCGATATGTTCCAGTAGATGTCAGTGAGTCCGCACTTGTAGCCGCGTCAGTGGATTTGATTAATAAATACCAGAAGTTGAAGGTACTGGGCATCATTGCTGATTACACTCGACACATGAATGTAATACCCAGCGACTTCTCCAGATTGATCATTTTTTTCGGTAGTTCGATTGGGAACTTTAGTGAAGAGGAAAGTCAAATTTTTCTCCGAACGATTGCGAATTCGATGAAGCCTGGAGATCGTTTTTTGATTGGTCTTGATATGATAAAGCAAAAAACTGTTCTGGAGGCAGCTTATAATGACTCGCAAGGCGTTACCAGTGAATTTAATAAGAATGTTTTGCATGTGATTAACCGAGAATTGAATGCTGATTTTGACGTATCCGCTTTTGACCATGTTGCATTCTATAACGAAGAGAAAGAGCAAGTGGAGATACACTTGCAGGCAAACCAGAGGACATCGGCGGAGATAAAGGATTTGAATCTATCGGTACCGTTCGAAGAAGGTGAGACCATCCACACTGAGATTTGCCGGAAGTTCAGCAAAGAGAGCGCTATAAAAATGTTTTCTGAAGCAGGTTTGTCAGTCGAGCAGTGGTTTACCGATCCTAAGGGGTGGTTTTCGCTTTTGGAACTTGTGAAAAGTAGAGTTTGAAAGATTTTTATATACTCGGGCTAAAGTACTTTGGGTTTAAAGGTAAATCCGGAATGAGAAAGTATATATGATCGTATGTACTACATTCTCACATGAACCTAAAAGCAGTAATACTGAATTGTACATTGAAGAGATCGCCAGAGATATCAAATACGCGAGCACTGATAGACAAAGCAGTTAACCTATTCCATGAACAGGGAGTGGAAACAGAGGTCATCCGTGTGATTGACCACAACATCCGTTTCGGTGTTTCCTCGGATGAGGGAGAAGGCGATGAGTGGCCTGAAATCTTGAAAAAGATAAAGGCATGTGATATACTGATAATAGGCTCCCCAATATGGTTTGGAGTGAGATCAGCAGTGGCACAAATGGTCCTCGAACGATTAGACGGTACTTATGATGAATCAGACCCGGAGACAGGACAATTTCCGTTGTACGGTAAAGTTGGGGGAGTTGTTATTACTGGTAACGAAGATGGTGCCCACAATGTTGCCGCAAATACGCTTTTTAACCTGTCGCATCTGGGTTGTACAATTCCGCCCAATGTTGATACCTACTGGGTCGGTGATGCAGGACCCGGTCCGAGCTATATCGAAGCAGGGGGTGACAAGCACCTGTATACGAACAAGACCGTTAGATACATGGTAAATAATTTGGTGTATTTTGCAAACCTTCTAAAAGAACACCCGATTCCCACGAACTTGAGGAAGCTTTACGAAGAGGCGCAAAAGGAAAGCAGATGATAATCTTCACCTCTTTTTTAGCCCTTCCACATACATCCTCAGCGCCTTAACGCCGGCGACCATCCTGGGCGCATTCTCCATGACGAATGTTTCCTCCTCTGATGTGGTTTTGGGCGGCTTCTCTTTGAACTTCTCAAATGCCGCTCTTCCATTGTAATCAACGAAAGCGATCCTGGCAGCAAAGTCGTCTTGGTGGACCATGATGGCATCACCGGAAATGGTGGTGATGTGATGGGGGTGGGAGATGAGAGATTTTGCGAGATCGTTGGAGGTGCTCACCCCTTTTCGTTCCAGGTCCTCTGAAAGGTGGTTGAAATCTGCGAGGAAATAGAAAGCGCCCTCTGGTTTTGTGGTCTTTATCCCATTGATGGCATTGAATGCACGGGATACGAAGATGCCCATGATTTGGTGAATCTCCCGGGTGGTTTTGAAGTAGTCCTCGATCTCCTCGTTGGGTTCATACGCGGTGATGGCAGCATTCTGGGTCGGGGTTGAGATATTGGTGTACACCGTAGCTGCAACCTTCGTAAAATCGTCTTTGAGCTTTTCGGAACAGTTTTCTGGCAGGATACAGGAGCCGAGACGGTACCCTCCGGCAGACCGGTCCTTGGAGAGCCCATTGGTGATGAAGGTCCCTTCGGGATATATCATCCCCATGCTGGTGAAGTTCTCAAATTGATAGGTAGTTAACGCATAGATCTCATCTGCAAGGACAAGTGTGTCGTGCCTCCTACATACCTCTGCGATCCCTTCCAGCTCATCTTTTGAATATACTGCACCTGTGGGGTTGTGAGGGTTGTTCAGGATCAGCAGATGCTGCTCTTCCGGCAGTTCGTAGAGGAAGTCATCCAGATCAGGGGGATATATTTTGTAGTTATTCTCGGGCTTCATGAAGAAGAGGTGATACTTCTTTCCCTGAAGTGTAAGTTGTGGAGCATAGCCGATCCAAGCAGGAGATGGAATGACCACCGAACCGCCGATGATGGAGAATAGTGTGTACATCAGCCCCTTCGTACCGTGCCCCACTACGATCCTGGAGTGATCAATGTCCAGTGCGAAATGTCTTTTGTTGAACCCTGCAATAGCCTCCCGCAGTTCTTCGATCCCTTCTGCTGCGGAATAGTGACCCATCCCTGCATGTTCTCCCAGCGAGCGCTGAAGTGGTGGTGGCACATGGAATGGAGACTGACCGAAGCCAAAACCGTAGAATTCTGCATTACATCCTATTTTACTGCATCTCTTCCTCTGCTCGGCTACGAACAATCCGACCAGGAGGTTCTCAGGCATCGAAATTTCTGCGATATGTGGTTCCACGGCGATATCTTTCATCTATAATAAAGTTACAGTATCTAACCTTAATTAAATGGCAAACTTTATATTAACTCGTACCCGTATTTAGTTGTGCGAGAAAATGAAGGCCATCTCAGACGACCATCGCGACTCAATGACGAGACGTTTGGATAGTACAGAGTTCTCCGAAAACCATCAAGAAAACAAACTACTGCATGCCGACCTGCGTGACGGCGAGGTTCTTGTAGAAACATCAAGAAGTCTCTGCCCAAAATGTCTAAAAGTCATAGAGTGCCAGATAGTATCTCGTGAAAATAAGGTTTATATGCGGAAATATTGTGAAGAACATGGTTTATTCGAAATACTCATATATTCTGATGCTGACGATTTTATTAATGCCGCTCAGTACAATAAGCCGGGCAAGAAACCTCTGCATTATCAAAGCTCCGTTGCAAAAGGCTGTCCAGAAGATTGTGGGCTCTGTGAAGCACATTTGCAGCACACCTGTGTGGGAGTGATTGAAATCACAGATAGGTGTAACCAGAACTGTCCCGTTTGCTTTGCCGATGCAAAAGGGAGTTTTACCTTGCCCTTTGAACGCATAAAGGAAATGATTGATCTCTACGTAAAGTGTGAAGGTGAACCGGAAGTGCTTCAGATCAGCGGCGGTGAACCAACACTACACCCAGACATTTTTCGTATTCTAAGATATGCAGGTCAAAAAGGCATAAAGTTTCCCATGCTAAACACGAATGGTCTGAAACTTGCGAATAGAGAGTTTGCAGAGGAGATGTCGCGTACCATAGAAAATAAAGAGCTGCAAAATGGTAAACTCCTTATCTATCTGCAATTTGATGGTTTGAGCGATGACACCAATAGAGCCTTGCGGGGAAGACCGCTTCTTGACCTAAAGATGCAGGCACTGGATAACTGTCGAGAACTGGATATTCCTGTTGCTCTTGTGCCAACCATCGTTAAGGGGGTAAACGAGCATGAGATCGGTCCCATCATAGATTTAGCGCTGAGCGATCGGAACATAAAGATGGTTAATTTTCAACCATTGACCTTAGTGGGAAGATGTAACTTGAAAGATAGCCAAACCGGTAGAATGACGATACCCGAAATTCTGAGCGAAATCGAAAAGCAGACGGGTGGTTTACTGAAGAAGAACAGTTTTATTAACCTTCCCTGTCCCCATCCCACGTGCTCCGTATGTTCATATATCTATAAGAGCGAAGAAAGGACGATTGTACTAACTGAGCTGTTTGATGTAAATCACTATATGAGGTATATAGTCAATCGTGCTGTCCCGGGTGTAGAGATAACACCAGAAATGGAGCAGATGTTCGACTCGTTTTCATCGGTCTTTGCTGGAACAGTGCAGGGGAAAGCAGGAAAAGCGACCTGTCCTTCCTGTAACATGACATTCCCGCGACTCGGAGAGTTCGTTGATAACATTACCTACATCTCAGTTCATGCGTTTATGGATGAGTACACTTTTGATATTAAAAGGGCACAGAAATGCTGCATAACAGAGATTTTACCTAATGGGCAAATGATACCGTTCTGTGTATATAATATCCTCTACCGAAAGCATTTAAGTCCGACCTTTGAACACTTGTCTGAGCGTGGATGATATGTATGATTGATGAACAGAAAAACGTAGATGCAGAAACCCTAAAAAGTTGCTGTACAAAGTTCTATGAAACAGATCTGGTGGCTATGCTATTAGGTGAACACTTTCATCCTGGTGGGGAGAAAGTAACGCTATATCTGGGTGAGAAGCTTGGACTGGATGAGAACACATTAGTACTCGATGTCGCGTGTGGAGCCGGAGCTTCTGCCTTAACGCTTGCTAAACGATTTGGATGCCATGTCGTGGGTATAGACCTGAGTGAAAAGAATCTTGCTAAGGCGAAAGAGAAGGCGGTTTCTGCTGGGCTTTCCCAACGTGTCAATTTTGTGCGTGCAGATGCTGAGAAGATAAAATCTTGTGATGGAATCTTCGATGCCGCTATCTGCGAGTGTGCGTTATGCACCTTCCCAGATATGAAGACTGCCGTTAGTGAAATGTATAGGGTGTTAAAGAAAGGAGGGAAAGTAGGGATAACGGATGTGGTAATCGAAGATGAAATACCCCATAGCTTCAAGGATATTCTTTCTCATGTTGCATGCATATCAGGAGCACTCTCTGATGAAGGCTATCAGAAGATTCTCCGTGAAGGAGGGTTCAATGACGTCCTCTATGAGGCTCATAGTTATGCAATCCGCGAGCTTTTTGAGAGAGTGGACAAACTGTTATACGGTTGGGAACTCATGAAAAAGTTCTGCGATTGTGATTTGGAAATGAGTATGGGAATAGCACCAGAAAAGGCAAAAAGACTCGTAAATATGGTTTTTGAGGAACTGGAAAAAGGAACGATAGAATACGGATTATTTACTGGCATCAAGGAGTGAAGTAAGGATAGGTTATCTATCTTTACCCTTTTCCTGCTTCCTTAATCTTTTTAACCGCCTCGTTCAGAGGTCCTTCTGCTTCTTTTATCTTTTTAACCGCCACACGCATCAATTCCTCCGCTTCTTTAAGTACTGCATTCTGCTCTTTAAGCTCTTTTGCTGCGTCTTCAAATGGCTTAATCTGATCCCTACGCGCTTGCTCCTCTTCTTTCGACAGCCCAATCCATCCTTTAAGTGTTTTCTCCTCTTCGCCAATCGGTCTGACCTTTTCTTCAAACGTTTTCGCCGCTTCTTCAAACGGTTTAATCTGTTCCCTAAGCCCGTCCATCGCGTCTTCCATTGGTTTAAGCACTTCTTTAAAAGCTTTCTCCGCTTCTTCAAACTTTTCTATCAGCTCTTTAAACTCCTCTTCTTTCATGGTTCTAATACGTATCTTTTATATGTTAAATATTTAAGAACTAACAAAGTATGAAGGAAGCCGGTGTTAAGGAGGAAACGGGGGAGCGAAACCAAGAAGAAGAAGACAAAATAATTTTCGTTTATAATGCAGATAGTGGACTTTTTCATATGGCTACCGACTATTTTCAAAAGATGGTCTCGCCCGGTACATATTCCTGCAATTTATGTGCCATTACTTTTGGCAGTCTGGGTATGAAGAGGGAGTGGAAGACATTTATTGCAAATCTTGATATGCCGGCTGAGTTTTTACACCGTGATGAATTTTTGGAGCTGTATCCTTCAATGAATGTAAAATTCCCTGCTGCCTTTGTTAAAAGAGGCTCTGACATCAGCTTGCTTATTCCTCATACTGAGATTAATAAAGCCAAATCTGTGGAAGACTTGATGAAGCTGGTAACCGAGAAGATTGCGGATAAACAAGCCAAACATAATCAGAACAACACAGACTAAAATGTCAGTGCCGATAACGTGTCGTTTGTTCTTATATACAGATCCAGAACCATTCTTCATACTCCGGTGAATTGATCGCTCGGAAGTCAGAGGGGATGTGTATATGGTTGCCTCGGAATCCTTGATATCTCAATGAGCCCGCTTCATACACAAAACCACAACGATCGTGCATCGCATCCTCATTGATTCTACTGACCCAATAGCTTCGCACAACGCCCGCTGAACCGATCGAATCAAACCATTGCAGATCGTACGAAAGCTTTTGGTCGTCACTTAATGAGAGTATTACATCTATTGCCGTTATTACTCCGTCTTGAAACGTATCGTTTCTCAAGTTGTGTGGCGTAACCGTGACATTAGTAAATCGTAAATCGGTTTTTGGTCCCCTAATGATAACCATGGGTATTACGATTTTCCCTCCATTCTTCTCTTTTCGCTGTATCTCTTCTCTGAACACCTCGTATATCCTATCGATTATATGCTTATCTTCTTCCAAAATGCGTATGTACATCTTATCCTTGTATGGATAGTGATCCATTCTGAAAACATTATTTTCTGGCCATCCGCCATCATAATAAGCCATGTACCACCAGTTTCCTTTCCCATTGATTGAATCAATTACATGAGTATTCATCGTTTCATCAAAGTGGTATTCCAGATCAATATCTCCGTTACTATCTAAATAGACCAATATATCAAAAATCGAGAAATGCCCCTCCCTAAAAATATCCTTTCTTACCGTTTCAATAGCCTCATGATTGAATGTGAATTCTCCTATCGTGTCAATCGTTATTTCTCTTCCATTTTCTTGCTCTTTTTCGTCTTCGATGAGACAACCACTTAACAGAGTCGATATTAAAATCGTTATAATAACCACAGCTATTACGTTTTCTTTTCTCATTTCACCCCGATCCATATCTTAAGAGTTTTCGTGACAGCGAGGACATCCCCCCGTCCGAATATTTTCCCTTCCACCTTTCCAATGCATAGACAAAATCTTCATTTTCCCTACACCAGAACCTATTGTTTACTTCTGAGCTGATAGCCGCTAGAATCGGCGCACTCATGAGCACTTCAGAATCTTTCTTCGCTTGCCCTCTGCCTATGTTCATGTATGTAACTGCCAACTGCCCTATCTTAGCCAAAAGCCACGGAGTGCCAAAAACACCCTGCCCTATCCAGTAGCCAAGTTCTTCGCGGTAAGCCGAGTCGGAAAACTGAGTTGCATCGCCTCGAACGATCAACTCGTCTACCTTCCGTTTGATCTCCAACCGAGAATTTCCAGGGTTGTATGTTGTGGCTGGAAGGGGCTAAGATCGTATACTGGAGCAAGAATTGCAATTTCTCCGCTGAATTCCCCTCACGGGGGAAATCCTGCTCATTGATTTGCCAGGGTGTAACCTTGGGATTGGATTTTTTCGTCTTTTTTGCCTACCTCCAATTGCTTCGACGTGTCAAAGGTATTTAGGTGTGCATAGCGAACCGAAACACGCAGCTAAACGTAGTACCCACTTCATTCTTTTAGTTTTGTTTATTTCTATATTCCGTAATCGCGTTCCTCAATGTCCTTTTTGCTAAACAAGCGCAATAAATCTTTTGTATTGGAATACCACCAAGCCAATTCATTACATCCTCCTCATCTATTTCCTCCGCTTGCTCTATCGTCTTTCCTTTTATCATCTCTGTCAGAGCAGATCCGCAGGTAAGAGCGCCTGCGCACCCTACTGCTTGAAACTTTGCCTCCTTTATCACTTTGTAATCGGGCTCGATTACCAGGAAAATCTCCATTGTGTCTCCACACGGACCGGTATAAACAGCGTGAGCATCAGGGTCCTCTATTTTTCCTACATTCACCTTCCTAAGTATGTATTCTATCGCCGTACTTGAATATCCTGATATCTTTAGTAAGTTTTTTTTATCCTTTTCCTCTGCCATATCTAACTTGACTTTGTCATTTTATAAATAACGCTATTTAATCTTATCCATTTTCCATCCTATTATTCACATTAGCCGCAAACAATCTACGATTATCGGGCACCGGAACATCAATTTCCACGGGATTGAAAGGAGAATAGACATCAATATCCAAAATCATGAGATAGCGCAAACTAAGCGTGCTTAGATTGCGTGAAAATTAGCAAAAAATTCTTAGTCTTAGTTTGATTTGCTATTCCTCTTATGATGAGACTTCCTTGCGGATTCCCTCGCTTTATGCTTCCGCTTAATGATCTCGATTATCTCTTTCTTTGTTATCCTCTTCCTTGGCAATATCACTTCCAGAATCTCCCTGACATCCTGTATCGTCATCATTGGAGCCTTATCTTTCCATTTCATTTGCAAGATTAGCAGAAAGAGCATCGCCAGCAGGACCATGGTCATGTGATGGTGCCAGCCCAGCCATCCTCTCACCTCGTAATCTGCCATTCCTACTTCACCTTTTGCATCTTCAAAAGCTCGCTCTATCCAGTAGCGACTGCAAGACATCTCTGCAAGCCTACTTATCCTAGTATTGGGAGAAGCGTTTGACAATTGATACTTCTTTTCCCCGTTATCGTCTTTTCTGAGGATGAGCCATGATTCGGGTCCTGGCAGTTCATCACGAACCTGATAGATGCGTAAACAGGCCATGTCGCACCATATCTCCTTCCTCTCGCTGTCCCTCAGGAAAATATGCTCCCAGGCATCGTCTGTAAGCTCTTCCACTAATTTCAGCACTTCAATGGGCTCTGGCTCTCCCTCGATAACATGCTTCCGTGTGGGATGACGACCTCGATTCCCCTTCCTCTTCGGGGCTTTGACCTCTGGACGTTCCAGCCACACCCTTGTATCGCTCGGAACGTCTGCGATATAGAGGAAGCCTTCGTGGTCAAGGCTGTCGAGGAACCACGGCTGTTGCCCGTAGAAACAGTCCATGCCCACCCATGCGAAGGGGACGCCTCGCTTCCTCGCCTTTAGCAACATCTCTAATCCAAGTTCCGCCTTCATTTTAAACGTTACCCATGCTGGAACACCGCAACGTTCTCTGCGAACCGGGTCATTTGCCCAGTCATCAGGAAGGTACAATCGCTTGTCTATTAGCGTCCGACGGCTCCAGAAAGCGTATCCCAGGAATAAACCGACTTGACAGTTGTCCACCTTCCCAAATCGACCACAGTATTGCCGCTTAACCCCTACAGAGTTCTCACCGTCCTTAATAAATCCTGATTCGTCAAGGTGAACAGAACCATGGACGGGGTTTCCTATCAACTCACTGACTTGCCTCTGAATCTTGCTAATAACACCTTCCTCGTCCCATTGAGAATTGGAGATGAAATGCTGAAGCGATTGGTGGTTGCAATCAGGAACGACTTTTTCGATATTCGTCATGTTTCCACGCTCGTTTAACACTATTTGCCCTTGTAGATATTGAAGTGCCTGCTTTATTGATTTTTGCGTTTTATTCCTGAAAAAGTCACTGTAAGGACTATGAAAAACGTTTAGCTCACCTGTGACAGCCCCTAAATCATCAAAAGACAATTTCATGTGCATATTGCATCATCACTGATGTTAGGGGAGGCATTTATTTAAATAGAAGGATTTTATAAAGGTAATTTGACAAAGTCAAGCTAAATCCGAAATCATAAACAGATCCCAATGACCAAAATTACAAATTCAAAACTAAGCCCTTTATAGGGTCTTACAGGCTCGTGAGGTTGTATGGGGGTTTTGATATTTGGATTTTGAAATTTGAATAAGCCCCTACTGGGCTTGCGGGGTCGTGGGGCAGAGCCCCACAGTTTAGAGTTTAGAAATTAGAGTTTAGGATTTTCCACCGTTTATTGAGCAAGTTCGTTTTTTCTGTTCAAAATGTTTCTTGAACTTCTCTATCACTTCCGGATGCTCTGTCACCAAATCCATAAAATCCTTGAACATAGCCATCGTACTCTCCTCTCGCTCCATCACTTCCTCCACCGCAAGCGGCTTCCGGCAGTTTATGCATATTCGCGCGCCGACAGTATTCAGCGTTTTGCAGTGCGGGCATTGTAAAGTCTTGAGCTCTTCCTGCTGATCTTCCTTCTCTGGCTCCAGTCCATACATCCTGAGCAAAACCGCATCCAAATCCCGACCGCTCAGATGGTCATAGATACTATGCATCCGCGACCCTTTTATCCAGCCAAAGTATTGCTCAATCTGCGCATGCGAAAGGTGTCTTTTCTTCTTCAGTTCGGTTATACGTAAATGCCTAAAACTATGTGGATTCACAGGCTTTTCTATGCCTGCCCGCCGTGCTATCTTCCGCAACTGCATCCTTATTGCATTGTATTTCAGCATTTCGCGCGTATTCATTTTTATCCATAATGGCGCATCTCGCTCTTCCCGAAGAGGATGCGTCTCCAACCACTGCGCTATGTAGGGCATAGACCAGATTAATCGCACGGGTCTTGGTCCGTTTTTTCCGTTCACCATCGCTATCGCACCATAGCGGTCAAAGCTCACATCCTTAATCCTCAGCCCGCCAAGTTCGCCAATCCGAAAGCCTCCTTCATATAACGCTGCGATTAATGCTTTATCTCGCAAGTTCTCAGCTGCGTCTATCAATGCCATTACCTCTTGTTCACTGAGCAGGTCGTTAGGCAAGGTCTTTGGTTCTTTGATTTTCATCCACTTAATCGTTTCTTCTTTTCCTAACCATACCAGGAATATCTTCAAGACCAATTTAAAATCGTATTTCGTCCAGCCGCTTAAGCTCGTGCTTTCTATCTTCCCAATTACTCACAACAGGCTTTAAACCTTTGGATTCACGCCCAGGTCGGGATTTGAACCCGAGTCCGAGCCTCGACAGGGCTCAATGATAGGCCGCTACACCACCCGGGCATTTTTAGGTGTTAGGTGTCAGGTTTTAGTCCGCACTATGATTAATACTATTTATGGTGTATATAAATACGTTATATACAAAGATGCGAACGAGAATCTGGAAATTTGGGCATAACGTAGATACGGACCAGATAATACCTGCTGAATATCTGAC
>QEXZ01000249.1 GCA_003160755.1 Methanomicrobiales archaeon | reverse complement strand
GAGTAAAAGGCAGAAGGAACTGTTACGTGAATTTGATGATGAAGAGCGAGGGCAAGAAGAGGGAGAAAAGAAAAGCTCTTTTTGGTGGAGCAAAAGCAAAGGCAAGGGTAGAAGGTAGAACTAAATAAAATACAAGTTATCTATTTCTATTCTATTGAACTACTGAAAATGCGAGGTAAAAGAGATGGAAGGGCAAGAGCAGGGGAAGGAGCAGGAGCGAATAAGAACCCCTATTCTCTCTGTACTGGGACACATAGACCATGGCAAGACCACCTTACTCGACAACATAAGGGGCACCACAATAACAGCAAAGGAAGCGGGACGCGTGACACAGCATATAGGGGCAACGGAAATCCCGATAGAGCTGATAAAGAAGATTTGTGAACCTTTAAGGACGGATTGGACGGGAATAGAAGTTCCCGGTTTGCTTTTCATCGATACCCCCGGACACCATGCCTTTGCATCTCTGAGGAAAAGAGGGGGCGCTTTAGCTGATGTTGCCGTTGTGGTGGTGGATGTGATGGAAGGATTTCAGCCACAGACTTACGAAGCATTAAACATCTTAAGATTATTAAAAACGCCTTTCGTGGTGGCATTGAACAAAATAGACCGGATAAAAGGCTGGAACTCAACTAAAAGACCGTTTATTCTCAATTATAACGACCAGCCGGAATATGCGAGAGAGGCACTGGATGCACGGATATATGAAATAGTGGGCGACCTGTACGATAAAGGGTTCTCGGCTGATAGATACGACCGGATAAAAGACTTCTCAAGGAATGTGGGTATCGTGCCGGTATGCGCGAAGACGGGAGAAGGAATTGCGGATTTGCTGCTTGTTCTGATAGGATTATCACAAAAGTTCTTTGAGAAAGTTCTGCGAGTTCATTTAGAAGAGGCGGGTGTTGGCACGATACTGGAAAAGAAAGAGGAGAAAGGCCTTGGAACCACGATTGACGTGATATTATACGAAGGAAAGCTCAGCGTGGGCGATACGATCGTGGTGGGAAGTACGGAGGAGGACCCAATAGTAACAAAGGTGAAAGCACTGCTGAAACCAAGAGCTTTGCAAGAGATACGAACAGAACAAAGATTTCTTCGTATAAAAAGTGTGAATGCTGCTTCAGGAATGAAAATAGTAGCCCCGGGGATAGAGAATGCGCTCCCCGGAGCGCAAATGCGAGTGGCAGGGCCGGGGCAAGATGAACTCGAGAACGTGATAGGAATAATGAAAGGCGAGACAGCGAAGCTGAAAATGGAAGCAAGCCTAAGCCCGGAAGGAATAATCATAAAGACTGATACAATGGGCTCGCTGGAAGCGCTTGCCATGGAACTGAAAACAGAAGGAATAGAAAAGATAAAAAAAGCAGCAGTTGGAAACATATCTAGAAGGGACGTAATAGACGCAACCACCACAGGGGACAGGTATTTGAGCGTTATTTTGGGCTTTAACGTTGATATACTCCCTGATGCAAAAGCAGCAGCTCTGGAGAACGCCATTCCTGTATTTATAAGCGACGTTATTTACCGGTTGATAGAAGATTATGAGAACTGGATGAAAGAAGAGAAGGATAAAGAGAAGCATGAACTCATGGATAGGCTGACTACACCGGCAAAGATGAAAATTCTACCCGGGTGTGTATTCAGGCAAAGCAAACCCGCTATTTTTGGTATCGAGGTCTTGGGCGGGAAGATAAAAACCGGCGTGAAACTGGTAAAATCGGATGGCACCGGGATTGGAGCGATAAACGAGATACAGGATAAGGGAGGGAGCATAAAAAAAGCGGTGGTGCCGATGCAGGTGGCAATTTCAATGAAAAAGCCGACGGTGGGACGGCAAATAAAGGAGAATGAC
>QEXZ01000248.1 GCA_003160755.1 Methanomicrobiales archaeon | reverse complement strand
GCACCCGATAAGCACTGGTGTGTCGCTCTTGAAGAATATAAAAAAGACATTGAAGCAGGGAGAACGTCACCTATTTCCTCCGCCATCAAACCCGAATACGGAAGATGGGAATATAAAAAGAGAGTTAAATATACAAATCCTCTTGGCATCTTCGCCGGTAACTATTCGTTCTTGATTTTGTTTCTCATTTCCATCTCTTTTGTTTTACAATGGGTCATTCCGCATCCATACTATACCGACCTATTAATCCTGGATCCGACACTTGTAATGGAAAGACCATGGACACTGGTAACGCACCTATTCCTGCATGGTAGTTTCGAGCATTTTTTTATCAATATGCTCGTATTTTTCTTCTTTGCTCCTGTATTAGAGCGTAAAATAGGAAGTTCGAAATTTTTGCTCATCTTTTTCCTCGCAGGCATTTTTGCGGGGATTGGCTGGAGTTTGACTTCAGTTAGTCCGGCGGTTGGTGCAAGTGGAGCATTAATGGGAATATTCGCTACTCTTGCGGTGCTGATGCCGAGAATGCGAGTATATTTGTTCTTTTTTGTACCGCTAGAAATCTGGATGGTGGTTATTCTCTTCGCTCTCTATGATTTCTTTATGATTGGTTCAGGCGATATGATTGCGCATACGGCACATTTATCAGGGCTGTTTTTCGGATTGCTCGCAGGTATGTGGTTGAAATCCTAAACTTCCTTCTATTTAAGACACAGATTTACACGGATTTACGCGGACTTATTTATCATCTGTGTTAATCTGCGTTAATCTGTGTCTATAATTTATTTGTAATTGTTTAGCTAACCACAAGATTACACAGATTTCCACGAGAGAACAATAATAGTAATCATATTTTTGCACTCTATTGGCTATTTTAGCCCATGTTAACCAAAAAATCTTGTGTTAATCTCGTGGAATCTTGTGGTTTTTTACCTTTGCTATACAAATACATGAATACTATGTCGCCAAACCATCCAGAATCACAGCAAAATGCTTATCCGCTCTTTTTTGTTTAAATCGTACCAGATTGGCTATTTCTTTCTTAGCCACTTCTCCCTGGACGAACTCAGTCGCATCCAGAAGCCTTTTCCCAACTTCCGACCGCACAATCACCGTAGAATACCCATCGGCACTTCCAACCGAGCCGATAGAGATGTCTGCAAGTCGGGACACGAAATCGTCGCAGAAAGGACATCCTTCGCTCACCACGTCCTCAAACGCTCGCACGTCGCACGAATAATCCTCGCCATCTTCTACCGTAACGACATATTTCCCTTTGGTTATCTGCGTCTTATCCGCTTTATCGAGGTCAACGCCAAATTCACGTTTCGTCCTTTCCTTTAAACCTTCGTAATCGAAACTTTCAAAACAGAATAGGCCCAACAGGGTAATCTCTACACCGGGGAATTCGCGTTCCAAATCCCGCTGTTGCTGTATCTTCCGCACCGCACGGACTTCACAGGGCGTCCCGACAACGGCTATTCTCCGCTTGCCTGCCTTTAACGCTTCTTCTAGTTTCGACATCATCGGCACGCGCAAATATTTCGTGCCTCGCGCGCTTCTTATCCCTGCTATATCCTCAACTACAACTGCCTCAGCTTTATAGCTATCGCCCTCTTTTCGCTGCACGACCAGCGCAGCGTCAAACAAGTCATTTTTTATGCCAGAAATAAGCAACGAGGAGACTATTCCTCCATCCTGACCGTCGAAAGAGCTCTTTCCCGCGATTAAATCGGTGTAAACGCCCAGTTCTTTATCTCGCTCACCCTCCAAGAATCTATCCTCTATTTCCTTTATGTCCTCAACTGTCGTTGGGTAGATATTTTTCTCCCTCTTTATTGCTTCCGTAGGGCATACAAGCGCAC
>QEXZ01000247.1 GCA_003160755.1 Methanomicrobiales archaeon | reverse complement strand
AATGGTCGAATTTGTCCTTTAACTTGACCATCATCTCATCCGTCAGCGTATCGTCACATTCCGGCGTCACGAAATACGTCTTTCCCGCAGGTGTTGCTACTACCTCTCCATCTTTCACCACTACTTCACCTCCTTTTATCGTGTATTTCGTATTCAAGAACGCTTTCTGAATCTTACCTGCATCGCGTTCCTCTGGCGACATATCGTAAATCGCAACGTCACCGTCAGCACCAACTCCCAGATGACCCTTGCCGTGCTCGTGCAATCCCAGAGCCTTCGCAGCCATTCCTCTTGTTATTATTGCTATCTCATTTAAGTCGTACTCGCGGTCTATTGAACAATATTCCGCTCGGTCGAATATTACCTTGTGCATATCCTCCGCAGACTCATCTCGCCTCTTCTTGCTCATCAGCATCGAAATAAGAATTGGATACCCGATGAACGGTCCGGCATTTGGATGGTCGGTTGTGAGTGCCAGCTTCCACGGGTCTTTAACCAGCAGTGCCAATTCCTGCCCTATTGCCCATTGAATGGTATTTACCGGCGATTTACCGGAATACAAAAACGGTGTTATTCCTGAGCCCGTCTCCAGTTCGACATCATGATTCGTCCATTTTCGGCCCGTTATCTGATACAAGCTGTATTCCATCGGTCCATCTGCGGTCATTGTCGTCGTGTCGCCCAGGATTATCGAGCCAAGGTCTATGGTCGCATGGTCGTTTTGGTTTATGTAATCAGCAATCGCGTCTGCCTTCGACTCGAAATCGCCCCAATTTGTGCCTCCATAAGAGTGGAACTGTGTATGTGTGGTGTGCATAACCTGCCGGCCTTTCGCTGCTTTTATGCCTTTCACGAGGTCGTAAGTATCCTTTGTTACCCCAAAGTTCCCCGGATGTCCGAGCATATTCGTGTGCACGTGTATTGAGTGAGGCATATCGAACTTCTCGTTCGCTTCTGCTAAACCCTTTATTATCTCTGCCGGGGTAACCTCAAAATAAGGCACTTCGTCATTCAAATCACAGTTCTTTGCCCATGCCCATGCCTCTGTTCCGCCAGGATTCACTATTTTCACGCCGAATCCTTTTGTTGCTTTTATCATCCACGCGATATATGCCGCAAGCAGGTCCATATCCCCACTCTTCACATACTCCATCGTCATCCAGTTGTTGTCTATGAGCGGTAATGCGGCGTTATCCAATATCGGGATGTCTACTAATTCCTCATGCGTGTGCCGTGCTGCAAGAGGAGGCATTGCCGCTTCCATCACGAACGTATAGCCCATCCTCGCATACCGGTAGCCAGTGGCGAACGTATTCGGCACCGAATAGCCTGATTCAGGTCTGCAAACGTTTGTCCTCGCCTTCACCCCTTTTCTTCCGTCTTCCGGTCGGAACAACCGCCCTGCATTTACTTTACCACCGGCAATGTGCGAATGAATGTCCACACCGCCGGGCATCACCACTCGTCCCTCAGCATCTATTATCTTCGGATTCTTTACCTCTTCCACTACTTTACCGTCACGAATGCAAATGTCTTTCTTCTCGCCCTTCACGCCGTTTATAGGGTCGTAAACCACTCCATTCCGTATTAACAATTCACCTTCAGCCATTTTATTCGCCCTCCTTTTCCCTTATCGCTCTCACTTCTTCCAGTATCCTCTTCATTATCTCTTCATCCGCTATGTATTCCGTATCTACTAACTTACGCAGTCGTATAGGTATATTGTCCATCCGATAGACGTTCCCTTCCGCTTCCACGCCACTTATCGCAGCCGGAATGACAACGTCTGCAAATTCGGTTGTCGGATTCGGGAACGGGTCTATCTGAATGACAGGAATCTTAGATAAGTGTCTTATTGACTCACCCG
>QEXZ01000246.1 GCA_003160755.1 Methanomicrobiales archaeon | reverse complement strand
TCTACTCCGATAATATTCTTCAGATAAAACGTCCACGTACTTGCCGTGCTCGACGAGACAGGGCACGATTATCGCTCTTCCTGCGTATACCTCGTCCTTTGCCAACTGCTCAAGAATGGGTGCAGTGTACAAACCTTCTTTTCCGTGCAGACCACCGACAAACAGTTTCGTTGGGCCTGCCTCAGAAGCAATAAGCCGATACAGCTTCATTTGGTAATCTAAGCACCCAGTTTTTCAAAATAGTTGCAAATCCTTTGTAATCTTATCCACTTCTTCTGCATTCGTGGGTCCTATTCCTATTGCAGTTACCGTTCCCGGCGGTATTTCCGTCAAACCCGCATCTTCCACGATAGCAACAGGCAGTCCAAGCTTCTTCGCTTCCTTTTCTAATTCGTATATCTCGTCGAGGCTATTCACCTTCAGCACGACCTTCTTCTGTCCCTGTGCCCGCCAATTCTTCCTATTCCGCACCGCAGCGAGTTCATAGCTTAATATCGAAGCATGAGCGACTTGAACGGCTGCTTTGCCCTTTGACAGCTTCAGGTCTTCTCTGATTACGATGCACTGTTTATATTCCTTTTGTGTTTTGTCGAGCATCTTTCGCATTTTGCTCCTCTTTTAATCTTTTCAGCCTTTTACTGACATATTCAAAAACATAACTTCCCACAGCAAGACTCTCTGCCCCCTGATAATAATCCAGTGCATGCTCTTTATCTCCTTTCAGAACAAAAACATCGCCGATGTTCATCAAAGTTCGGGCTGTTTCTATTCTGCTATCCATGTCTTCAAAGATTCTCAATGCCATCTCGTAATATTCCAGAGCCTTATCAAGCTCTCCTTTGGCTTTGTAGACAACGCCGATGTTTCCAAGCTGGCTTGCCATTCCTTCTTTTCTTCCCAACCCTTCATGCAGTTTCAACGCCTCTTCGTAATATTCCAGAGCTTTACCAAGTTCGCCTTTGATTTGATAGATATTTCCGATATTTCCAAGAGCAATTGCTATTCCTTCTTTTCCGCCCAACTCTTCATGCAGTTTCAACGCCTCTTCGTAATATTCTAAAGCTTTGTCAAGTTCCCCTTTGGTTCGGTAGACATTGCCGATGTTTCCAAGCAGATTTGCTATTCCTTCTTTTCTTCCCAACTCCTCATTTACTTTCAATGCCTCCTCGTAATGTTCCAACGCTTTGTCAAGTTCTCCTTTGGTAGAGTAGACAATTCCCATGTCTCCAAGGTCTGCTGCCATTCCTTCTTTTCTTCCCAACTCCTCATCCAGTTTTAATGCCTTTTCGTGATATTTCAGAGCCCTATCAAGTTCCCCTTTGGTTCGATTGACAATCCCTATGTTTCCAAAGTTAGCAGCCATTCCTTCTTTGCTTCCTAACTCTTCATCCAGTTTCAATGCCTCCTCAGAATATTCCAAAGCTTTATCAAGTTCTCCTAAATAATACAATATCCCACCTAATTCGTTCAAAATACTACTTTTTTCTTTCTTATCCCTGACCTTTTCAAGAAGATATTCATTTATCCTCTTCCTTCTCATCAAATCCTCCTTGTCTTGATAAGAGAAAGGAGTGGTTAATGTTTCAAGCGCCTCAAAAGCCATTCCTCTTTCCGCTTCTTCAAATTCGTAATAGTTTCCTCTATATCGCCAGAAGTCCGGTGCTTTTCTTATCACGCTCTCAGAAAACGCCCGGTTGTAAAACATCAGATTAGGTATCTTCGCTTCATAGAACAGCTCTCTGAAATTATTCAAAGTGTTAAGTAAATTTTCGGTGGGTTCTTCGGGCATCACCCAGATTAAAACATCTGCACCATGAAAATCCCGCACTTTCAAATTGTGGATAATTTGCTCACCAGTTTCTACATAAATTAC
>QEXZ01000245.1 GCA_003160755.1 Methanomicrobiales archaeon | reverse complement strand
TGCCTGCCTGCCTTATTGTCGCTTCTACCATATCACCCCCGTAATTCGTTTCACCGACTATTATGTCTGCGTTGTTGTGGTTATATGCAACCAAAACTTCGTCAGCCCATTCCCCTGGTGAACCGAGCAAGCTTCTGTCGTCAAGGATATAGCCTTCTCCGTCATCGCCCAGTCCCGCGACCACTATACCGCATTCGTTTCCGCGGCTACCTGTTGGATCAACGCCCACGACAATACGCACTAAATCAGGATGTTTTGTTACACGGGTTTCATTGATTAGTTCACGAGTCCACAACGCGCCAGGGGCTTCTTCTATATCTTCCGCTAATATTTCCTGCCTGTACGCTATTCTGGTCATGTCCTGTGTGATGTCTTTAAGGGCTTCATGTGATATGTAAGGGTTATCAAATGAACTGAAATGAAATGCCGCCCATCTGCCTGTTTTGTCTTCTTGCGCCTTCTTGAAGGTTTTGCTGGCATGTAAAGGATCTCTTGCTTTGCTTACTGATCGGCTGCGGAGTGATGGTGGAGTGTAAATAAAGACGGCTGACCCATTATTATCGACTAATAATGGAGCCCCCACCACATCCCACATCTCCTCATCCATTGATTGCCATTCATCTAAAATCAAAACATCAGCATAATCTCCTCTTAGAGTATCTACATTGTAAGCGGTTTTGGCTCTTATGCGTTCTTTTGTGTTAGGACGCTCGATTGTGTGGAATACCTCGTTCTTTCTGAATATCTCTGCATCTATTGGATTTTGTAAGGTGCTCTTTATCGCAAACCAAAAAGTAGCCAACTGATCCTCTGTTGGGGCCGCATAAAGAACTCTGTGGCGATCTAAAAAAGCTTGCACTGCAATTATGCTCGCTACTATTGTTTTCCCGCTTCTCCGCCCTGCACGAATTATCTTCCTCTTCGCTTTACTATCAATAATCGCTTGTTGTATGGAGTGTGGCTTTGGAAGTGTAACAAGTATTTTTCTTTCTTTTATAGCCATGTTTGTATAAATTGGGTGTCTAATTTATTATATTTTTTACTGTTACAAGATTGACATAGTGCCTGAACATTCTCAAAGGTTAATCCACCATTTTTGGAAAGTGGAATTATGTGGTCGGTTGTTGCCGGTCGTTTTGCTGTAAATCGTTTGTTGCATATATTACATTGATTATTCTGCATGCTTAAAATTTTATTCCATTGATTTACGGTAAGAGTAGCTCCAATCGCGTTTTCGCGTACACGACGATTATGCCCCCTACGTTTAATAGCTATTTTCCCATTTGGGCTCAGTGCGTATTCTTGCTGTTGTTTTCTTATCTTTTCTTTATGTTCCGCGCGATATTTACGGTCCCGTTTCACTATCTCCGATTTACGCTCTTTAAGATAGTTACATATTTCAATCTTATGTGCTTGCCGATATTCTTGCTGATATTTTGTTATTTTTGCTTTGTGTTCTTTACGATATGTACGCGCTTGTTTTAATATCTCTTGTTTGCGAGTTTTAAGGTATTTACGCCTTTCGTCTTTATGGGTTTGATAATATATACGTGCCTTTAAAGCGGTACATTGTTTGCAAACATACTGATGCCCGTCTTGAAATCTTTTATGTTTATGGAACTCGCCTAATTCCTTTTCAATACCACATTTTCTACATCTTTTCAATACCATTTTATCCCCCTAACGGATAAGCGGGAGCGGTTAGGGCGCTCCCTATTTAATGTTGGATTTTTGAGTATATAAACCTATTGCTTATCTTCTTCTTTATCGTCTTCATATTTTACTTCTATAACCGTTTTAACTTCGCCTGTATGTTCTACCTCTTGTGATGTCTTTTCTGAATAGCCCCTATCTCTTCCTTTACGTGCTAAGAACCACTT
>QEXZ01000244.1 GCA_003160755.1 Methanomicrobiales archaeon | reverse complement strand
AGGTGTAACAGGGAGAGAAACAAAGTATATTCTAACCCGACATAAACCCGACATAAACCCGACAGATCAATCAACAAATATGATATGAGCGCTGTAAGCAACGCTTCTTCACTGAGTGCGGCCAAGCCTCAGTTGGACGAGCTACGCAACATAGCTGGCTTCCGCATCAGTGATGCGCTCTATGTACGCGTGTTGCAGGATGAGAGAGAGGAATCGTGAGGCGGTTAAAAGGTGTCTTTTTCCTGCTCACAACTCACTGTTCCCTGCAAAATGCTCTACATTTCCGAAGGTTTTTAATTATTTCATCGATAATCTAAAAATCTTCTAATATCGCCTCATAAATCAGTGTAAATCTGTGTCTTAAATAGAAAAAAAGCCATACTTTATATACAATGACAATATGGGAAAGAGAGTTTAAGAAATGCAAGCTATGCGAGTGGAAATGTGGTGTTGACAGGTTAGAAGGAGAACCTGGCGTTTGCGGCGTTGGTATACCAGAGATTGCCTACTGCAGCCTTGCACAGGTTCTGCGAAGTTATTCGGTGACGATGCTTGGCTGTAGTTTCAAATGTATCTATTGCAATGCCTATCGGCTTTCGCAGTATCCCGGCAGCGGCTGGTCCTACAGGGGCTACATAGATCCAAAAGAGCTTGCAACAGAAGCAATCCGCAGGATTAATTCGCCAGAAGGGAAGGCGATGCACGTGGATAAAATAAGCTTTACGGGTGGAGAGCCAACAATACATTTTCCGTATATCGCAAAGGTGGTGGAAGAGGCGAGGAAAAAAATGCCGGGATTGGGAGTGGGGTTCGCCACAAACGGATTTGCGAGCCAGCCCACCTTTCAACAGATTATAGACCTCTGTTCTTACGTTACGTTCGAGATAAAGGCGTTTCACGATGACACGCACCGGGCGATAACAGGAGCGCCAGTCGAGCCGGTGCTGCGCAATGCCGAATACCTCATCAGAAAAGGTAAAGATAAGATACGTGCATTCCGAACCATTGTGATACCGGGGATAAACGATACAGAAATAGAAGAAATAGCACAGTTCCTCGCTTCTATTGACCCCTCAGTGCCGCTGCGCATCATACCGTTCAGACCTAACTATATCTTATATTATCATCCAGGACCTACGAAGAAGAGAATGGACGAAATCGGACAGGCGGTCTTGAAAACAGGTCTTGAAAACGTCTGGTGGAGAGGATATTACCCAGTGGAGGTATCAAAGCAAGCAGTTGAGACAGCGGCGAGGGAGTTTAAAGGTGTCAAGCAGGAAGGGGCAAAGCTTGCTTTCGCATATTCTAAGCTTGCCGGTTGCGTCAAAGCGGATAGAAACTGTGGTGAATGCCCGATGAAGTTGAATTGCCCTGCAGGATTAAAAGAGCCGTGGTTGTTAGACGTAGCGTAATTACTCCTGCATCCTGTATCTTGCATCCGAACTTGCTCAATAAGCGGTGGAAAATCCTAAACTCTAATTTCTAAACCCTAAACTGTGGGGCTCTGCCCCTTGACCCCGCAAGCCCAGTAGGGGCTTATTCAAATTCCAAAATTCAAATATCAAAACCTCCATACGACCTCACGAGCCTGTAAGACCCTATAAAGGGCTTAGTTTTGGATTTGTGATTTTGGTCATTGGGATTTGTTTATGATTTCGGATTTTTAATGCGGGGGGCGTGATTTGAACACGCGGACTCCTGCGAGACAGGGTCCTAAGCCCTGCGCCTTTTCCCGACTCAGCAACCCCCGCGCAAATTAACAAAACCACTTCGCTTTTCCTTAGCTCTTCGTCTCGGGCATTCATCGCGCTTCACGCCTCAGCTCCCTTGCTATTACCATTCGCTGTATCTCTGACGTTCCAACGACAATGCTAAGTATTTTTGCGTC
>QEXZ01000243.1 GCA_003160755.1 Methanomicrobiales archaeon | reverse complement strand
CAGTAGGAAGCCACGAGTGAAAAGGCATCCATGCCGCTTTCATGAACCCCAGCAAGAAACAGAAGAACAAAATTATCAGTGTCAACTTATATGCGGAACCGAGTTCCGCTAACGCTTTTATTCCTCCATTTGTGAAGTCGGTGGTCCCGGTAAGATAATAGGTCATCATTATTGCGAACAGGAGGAAAACGCCCGCAGTGAGCAGATATGCAAAATATTTACGACCTGCGCTTATCGCTTCTTTGCTCTGGTCGTGGATAACCAACGGATATGTTGACACCGTTAGTATCTCGAAGAATATAAACATCGAGAGCAAATTCGCGGACATCGCAACGCCAATGGCACCGAATATGGCGATAGCAAAGCAGAAATAGTACCTCGTCTGCGCATGCTCCTTTAAAGACCTCATGTAGCCTATGGAATAAAACGAAACGAGAATCCACAAAAATGATGCGGTGAGCGCGAAAATAAGGCCAAAAGCATCCACTTTGAACCCAAACGCAATTCCTTCAAGCATCGTCTGTGGAAATAACAGGCATTGGACGACTTTTTTGTCCAAAACAGTCGGTATCATGGATGCAATGAACGAGAACTGCAATATGCCCGCGATAATCGTCCAGCTCTCTCTTACGTTCGGTCGCTTGCTGGACAGCAATATGAGAATCGAAGCGGTAGCAGGGCATAGAATTGCAAGTAGAGGTATGTAACTGGAAACTATTAATCCCTCGGTCATGGCGCTGCTCCCACCCCCAATGCATTCACTGCCTGCTCAACTATCGGTAGTAAATGTGTTTCCGCACCTGCAAGCCACAGGATACCAACGATGACGCAGAGTAAACCAAGTATTAACGCAGGAACAACCATGCTCACCGGTGCTTCCTCCTTTTTTATCGCATGTTCGTTTTCCCCCGCTCCCTCCTTCTTCACAAAATACATGCGCTCTATAACCCGCCAGAAATAGACCAGGTTGAGCAGCGTGCTGACGAGTATAACAGCTACATAGACGTATTCCACCGCTTCTAAAGAGGCTAACACTAAACACAATTTCGTTATAAATCCTACGGTTGGTGGGACGCCGATCATTGATAACGCCGCTAACGTGAAAGCAGCACAGGTGTAAGGCATTTTCTGACCCAATCCCTCGAAATCTTTTATACTCCTCACTCCAGTCCGGTATATAATGGCACCTGCAACCATGAACAGGCATCCCTTTGTTATTGCATGATTCAATATGTGTATTAACGCACCATATAGTCCCCATTGAGTGGAAAATAGTGCCACACCAAGCACGATGTAGCCTATCTGTGAGACACTGGAGTAAGCAAGCATTCGCTTCAAATTAGTCTGCATTATTGCGATAACCGAGCCCACAATGATGGCTATCGCAGCTATCCAGGAAAGAACATCCGTGATGGGCACGTAAATGTGGATGAATTCCGTGGTGAATACCGAAAAAAAGATTCGTATAAATGCGTAAATTGAAACCTTTGACATTGCCGCTGCGATTATCACGCTAACCGCAGATGGGGCGTACGTATATGCATCGGGTTGCCAGATATGGAGAGGAAAAAGCGCCATCTTTATGCTTATCCCAACGACGAAGAAGACAAACGCCGCTTGCACTACTTTATTCTCGTATAGCGGTGGCAATAAATACGAAAGGTCAGCCATGTTAAGCGAGCCGGTTACGGAATACAGGAAACCCGCGCCGAGAAGGTAGAAACAAGCGCCTATGGAACCCATAATCACGTAGTTATAGCTTGCTTTTAATGATCTACCACCCGCGGCAGCTATTAACGCATACGCCGCTAAAGAAGCTATCTCTAGAAATACATACAGGTTGAATACATCTCCGGTTACCGTGATGCCGCATAAACCGGTAACGAGCAG
>QEXZ01000242.1 GCA_003160755.1 Methanomicrobiales archaeon | reverse complement strand
GATTGCAATTCAAGTGTTTGTCCGTGGGCGATTTATTCGCCGATAAACTAATGGCGTTCAAGGACAGAAAAGCGTTCAAGGACTTGTATGACCTCGGTATGATGGTGAAAACAAACAAGGATTTGGATATTGAGACCTGTAAGCAAAAAAATAAATCATGTTTTCGGTGATAAAGGAATAATTCCGGAGGTGGTAAAGGGAATAGAGGTCTCTCTCAAGAATAAGGAGTATTCGAGATATATGCCTGCCCTGCCCAAGGAAGTTGCTCCATCAATCATGGACAGGATGTTCTACACTAAATTAATTGATGTTATTGAAGGAATTTAGAAGTCTATTCTACCTCCTAAGTTCTTCCTAAAGGATATTTACTTGACAAGCGATGCAGGCAAAAAGCGAAGGGGATATGAAATAAGCTGTGAGAAGGGTTTTTCAATTTGCACAATGAGGGCAAAAAGTTAATAAAATTAGTGTTTGCGGGGGTGTTATGTAAATAGAGTGAGAAGCGAAAGCATTTTTGGAATATAGGGTTTATAAAAAAGATGGAAAAAATGAGACTTAGCACTGGAAAAGCCGTGATTATCTTCTCTTTGTTGGGTGTCGGTATTTTATATGGCTTATCTCTAACTTCCTTTGTAGAGCCTCCTTACGTGCCGCTGGAAGAAGTTGCATGCAGAGCGGGAGCCGGAGACCATGAAGGCGAACTTATACGTACAAGTGGCGTTATCACCAGCTTCAGTGCCACAGACTACGGGGCTGTCCTCACGCTAAAAGGGAACAAAACAGAGCTGCTGATATTTGTTGACACGATAGATACGAGCGCGGGAAAATTGAACCTGAGCTATGGCGATGTGGTAGAGGTCGAAGGTAGGGTAAAGACATACAAAGGCAGACCGGAACTCGTAGTCCACAGGGGGCACGGGAATGCAATAAAAAAGTTGAGTGCCAAAAACGAAAATGAAAACGAGAATATTGCTTTCGTATCGCAGATAGCGATGCATCCTGAGGACTATAAAGGAGAAAGAGTGAGCGTTGTGGGCTACGCAGATAACGTTTATAAACACGTCTTTTATCTTGCTGATGAGCACGGTAAACATCTGCTGAGGGTGACGGTGGAAGCAGAAACAGAGGCACGAGCAAAGTCTGACGATGGCTCTATTCCTATCTCCGCGTTACAAAAAGGAGATAAAATAATTGCAGAAGGCGTGTTTTCTTATGACCCTGGAAATATAAGGTATGAGTTGAACTTGATACACTTTTTCTTTTTAGAAAAAGAAGACATGTACTAAAACTTTTTTGCTTCGCAAAAACCTTTACTAAAAAATATAAGTTTCTTTGAGGGCTTACGTGTAATATAGACTTGCGGTTAGCTAAACAAACACAAATCCTTTAGTTTATATTTCACTTCTTCCTTTTTTGACCTCTCAACTACGACAAATATCTCCTGAATGCTTCTTTTGCTGTGAGCCAATAGCTTGAATCCAGAAGGAGTATCTCTTTGAAATCTCAGTTCTGGATGCCTTATGCCTCTTGAATGAGAATACGATATCAAAGCAGGTATAACCTTTTCTACTCCTTCTATCTCAGAGATTTGTTCCAAAAGGGGCAGAATACCCTCTATAATTCCGTGCTTTCGTTTAACGCCATGCTTAATGTATCTAAATCTCGTCATTTAAGATTATTCCAGAACGGTATCCGCATCAGAATAGGGTGGCGAGCAGAAACACAAGAATCGTACTTTTTCATCTGCAAAAATCCGGTGCTTCTCTTCAGGAAGTATAACCACCGTATCGCCCTCATAAACCTCTTTGGACTTGCCTTCTATTTCCATAATCCCCTTGCCCTCCAGAATGTGGTATATTTCCTCAGCAGTCATGTGAAAATGGCGTTTCGTTTCCTGATAAACCGTGGCTTCTGC